>NZ_RHNQ01000021.1 GCF_003946275.1 Loigolactobacillus backii | reverse complement strand
CGCGATTGAGAACCAGAATGATCCATTTTAATTTGAACAATATCCGGTTTATCCAATAAAAATCACCTCACCAATTATTTGATGAGGCAATCATAACTTGAATTAAATTATTTTTGAAGTCGGTCAGTTATTTACTGCTTACGTTTGTTAAGCTTGCAGTGTAAAAATTTTACAACGCAAAAAAAGGGTTGTTGCTATCCAAATTAGGATAACAACAACCCTTTATATCTAAATTCTATTTAGCTGTTTTTGGAGAACGAATCCAGCCTAAGAAGAATTGAAGTACGATTAAAGCAACGTTAATCCAGTTGTTGATGTACAACCACGGGGTTTGAACGACTTTTTGTGAAGACGAAGCGAGTGCCCACTTGATAAAACCATTGTCGGCAAAGGCCCATTGAACTAAAATACCAAAGATAAGTGCGAAAATATTTAGTAACATGAAGCCCCAAAGATTGCCACGTTCACCACTTGCTAAGAACTTGATTGAAAAGAGTACATTCCAAACCAACCAAACGGCAAGAAGAATCACGGAACCCCAATAAATAATAACTGGTACCATTAGTGTTTACCTCCTTTATGTAATTACCTTTATTTTAGCAGACTTTAGGTCAAAAACAGACTAAATCTGTGAACGCTACCAATTTTATTACTTTGTTCCCTTAATTTCAAATCGGTTACGGCTATGATTGACTTTTAAAGTTGATTTAGGGTAATCTTATTAAGTATGGCACAAGTTACTGATCGTCATTGGAGAAAAATATAATGGAAATTGCAAAAAATGATCGAGTTAATTCACTATTTGATTTTTACGCGTCACTTTTAACGAAAAAACAGTATAATTATTTACAGCTTTATTACGCTGACGATTATTCTTTGGGCGAGATTGCTGAAGAGTTTAGCGTGAGTCGGCAGGCCGTTTACGACAATATTAAGCGGACGGAAAAGATTCTCGAAGACTACGAGGCCAAGTTACATTTACTGGCCGATTTTAAAGTGCGCAATGCGACTTTGGATCGTTTGGTTGCGTACGTTAACGCTAATTATCAAAAAGATGCAAAATTAGAACGATTAGTTCATGATTTGGCTAAGGACGAAGAAGATTAAATTTAAAGAGTAGGTGACATTATGGCATTTGAAGGTTTGACTGAACGGCTACAAAATGCAATGAGTAAATTACGCCGTAAAGGTAAGATATCTGAGAGTGATGTTAAGGACGCCATGCGTGAAATACGTTTGGCCTTATTAGAAGCCGACGTTAACTTTGGGGTTGTGAAGGATTTTGTTAAGACCGTTCGGGAACGAGCAGTTGGAACCGAAGTTTTAGATAGTTTATCGCCAGCACAGCAAATTGTTAAAATTGTTGATGAAGAACTAACTAAAGTTATGGGGGACGAAGCCGTTCCGCTGAATAAATCAGCGCACATTCCAACGATCATTATGATGGTTGGGCTGCAAGGTGCTGGTAAAACGACGACGGCGGCTAAATTAGCGGGTTATTTAAAGAAGAATGATAACGCCCGGCCTTTATTTATTGCGGCCGATATTTACCGTCCAGCGGCCATTGATCAGTTACAAACAGTTGCCCGGCAAGTTGATGCCCCCGTTTTTGAAATGGGAACTGATACTGATCCGCGGGAAATTGTGCGCCAAGGCTTGGCTAAGGCTGCCGAGGATAAGAATGATTACGTGATTATTGATACCGCCGGCCGTTTACAAATTGACGAAAAGTTAATGCAGGAATTGCAAGACATTAAGGAAATTGCTAAGCCTGATGAAATTCTTTTAACGGTTGACGCGATGACTGGTCAAAATGCCGCTAACGTTGCGAAAAGTTTTGATGAACAGTTAACGATTACCGGGGTTGTCCTGACTAAATTGGATGGCGATACTCGTGGTGGTGCTGCTCTTTCGATTCGTGCCGTTACCGGGAAGCCAATTAAATTTACCGGCCAGGGTGAAAAACTAACTGATCTCGATGTTTTCCATCCTGATCGAATGGCTAACCGAATTCTTGGGATGGGTGATATGCTAACCTTGATTGAAAAGGCCCAAACTGACTACGATGAGAAAAAAGCCACTGCACTTGCTGAAAAAATGCAAGAAAATACGTTTGACTTCAATGATTTCATTGATCAACTTGATCAGGTGCAGAATATGGGTGGCGTTCAGGATATCATGAAGATGATTCCGGGGATGTCGAAGATGCCCGGAATTGAGAACGTTCAAATGGGACCTAAAGAGATGGGGCACATGAAGGCCGTTGTTTATTCAATGACACCGGCAGAACGAACTAATCCCGATATACTAAATCCAAGTCGCCGCCGTCGGATTGCGGCCGGATCAGGCCGCTCGATCCAAGAAGTTAACCGAATGATTAAGCAATTTAATGAATCCAAAAAAATGATGAGTAAGATGTCCAACGGTAATTTTTCTGGAATGGACCAAATGTTTGGTAAAGGCATGTCCGGGCGTTTAGGCAAAATGGCCATGAATTCGATGGTACGGAAACAAAAGAAAAATAAGCGTAAACAAATCAAGGCTTTACGCCGCCGAAAATAGGGTGATTGCTGCCTATTTTTAGTTAGCTAAATGTAAATTAATTGGATAGAAAAAAGTTCGCGAAGTTATTTTTCGCGGACTGAAATGACCCCCGGTATTGGATTTTAGTCTAATACTGGGGGTTTTACTATGACCAAAAAACAGTTTACTGCTTTGGCGGAATTAACCATAGCCGTATCAAACTGGTTTCAATATTATAATTTCACGCGAAGCAAAACTGGGTGGCAAGAGCCCGGTTAAATACCGTGTTCTTACCACCCAGAAAGCTGCTTAAAGTTTCGTCCAATATTTGGGGTTCACTTCACCGGGTAAATACCGTGTTCTTACCACTCAGCAAGTTACTTAAAGTTTCGTGGGAATTCACTTCAGGAACCTACTTTTTTAGTTATTTTTTTGTGTGAAATAGGCAGTTTGCGCTATAAATATTGTTCCCAACTAAAGTTATGAAAGTACGAATAAAGTATTCCTTAATATTTAATGATGCTCCTTGTCAAATTTAGAATGTGGCCGTGACAGATTTAATTGAACACTTTACTAATGTAGAATTCGCTTTTTAGAAGTGAAATCAATGAATTAACTGTTAGAAAAGAATCTGTTTAGAAATCAAATGATTTCTAAACGGATTTTTTTAAAGACCTATGTAGCAACTACTTTTATTGGCGGCAGATAAAAAAATAAAAAAATTTCGAAAAAGACTTGCCTTGCAGTTACTTCAACCTAATATACTGCTCCTTGTGATCAAAATAAAGACATAACAGAGGAGCAAAAAAATCATGCAAAACAAATTTACTAAATACGAATTTGCTATTTTAGCGATCGTACTCGTCAGTTATTTTATGACGGTGTTAGATGTATCGGTGGTTATCACAGCGCTACCTAATATTCAGAGTGATCTACATTTATCAACGGCCAATTTGACTTGGGTGCAAAATGCCTACACGATTATTTTTGGTGGGTTACTATTATTAGGCGGTCGGCTAGGCGACATCATTGGCCGCAAACAAATTTTTAACTTAGGTCTAGTGATTTTTGGTATTGGGTCATTATTGGTTGGTTTGGCCAATAGTGCCACTTGGCTGATCATTGCCCGTGGTTTTCAAGGTGCCGGTGCGGCCGCATTAGCACCATCGACCTTGGCGTTACTGATGGATAGTATTCCGGCTGGGCCAAAACGGATTCGTGCGGTGGCTAATTATGGGGCCGTGGCCGGTATCGGTGCTAGTTTAGGTTTAGTTATTGGTGGGTTGTTCGCCAGTTTATTAAGTTGGCGTTATGCATTTTTCGTTAATGTTCCTATTGCCATTGTGATGTTTATTTGGGCCAGCAAAACGGTGCACGCGACTAAAGCACAAAAAGGTTCGTTTGACGGCATCGGTTCACTACTTTCTCTAGTTGGGATGGTTAGTTTAGTTTACGGAATCTTGTTAATCTCAGATAGTAACACGGCCTGGTATTGGATTATTGCAGCAGTCATTTTATTAGCGCTATTTGTTCTTCGTGAAGCTAAAGTAGCGCAGCCAATTATGCCATTACGTGTTTTTAAGAATAAAGAACGGACAGGCGCTTACTTAGCTCGGATGCTATTTTTAGGCGCGATGATGGCATTTTGGTTTTTTATTACGCAGTTCTTACAAAAGGTATACGGTTTTTCACCACTACTAGCTGGGATCGGTTTCTTTCCGATGACGATTGCAAATTTCATCAGCGCCTTGCAAGTTTCTCGCTGGACGGCCAAATTTGGTAACGGCATGACATTAGTTGGTGGTTTAATATTGACTATTATTGGCATGTTTTGGCTTAGTTTTGCCGGTGCTAATGGTAACTATATTTTAACGATTGCGTTGCCAATGATCTTGATTGGTCTTGGTCAGGGTGCCGCATTAAGTCCGTTGACCACAGCCGGAATTGCTGATATTGAACCACGGGATACTGGCGCCGCTTCTGGCGTCGTCAACGTGGCCCATCAAGTCGGTGGCTCATTGGGTTTGGCTATTCTGGTCGTACTGGGGACAGCCTTGGCTGGAACAAATAATTTGGTTTTACGGACTGATTGGGCCTTGCGCGGCGGTGTTGGATTTCTGATTGTTGCATTGCTCTTGACGATTATTTTGATTGTACCAAAAAAACAAAATAACTAACGCTGCATGATTGTAAAGTGGGAAGGAGAGTGATTTTTATGACTAGCCAAACACTGAGTCGTCAAACTGGAATTTCTAAATCAAAACTTAAATTCTATCAAAAGTCGGCTTTGCTACCCGATTCAAAACTGTTTACTCAGCGACAAATTATTGATTTTGTGAAATTTATTAATGAAATGTACGCTGTTGGGGTCAACTTAGATAAATTGAGGCGTTATGCGGAACTACAAAATGAGAAGCAAAGGCTAATTGCGGCCCAAACGACACTTTTAAAACAGACGTTAGTTCAATTGGATGAAAAACGTAATGATCTTAAGTTAGAGCTAGCACATGTAAATTATCTACAAGAAAATCAAAGTCTTGCGGAATGTGAGCTACGTCAATTAGAAAGTTGACCTAACACTAGATCAAATAGATAAGGAAGCTGTTTACAATGAGTCAAAATGAAACAGCAGTGAGAAATGGTATTTTCAAAATGGAACCTAAAAATGATGCTTTTGCGCAATATTTTTTAGGATAAAGTTATTTACAAGGTTTAGTTAATGACCCGAAGTTAATGTGGTGTTGGTAATGTGACTTTTGAGCCTGGTTGTCGTAATAACTGGCATCTTCAGCATAATGGATTCCAGATTTTGTTAGTCACAGGTGGTGAGGGCGGGTATCAGGAGGCAGATAGGCCAGCGCGTCATTTAGTTGCTGGTGATGTTGTGGTTACGCATGATGGTGTTAAACACTGGCACGGCGCAACAAAAGATAGTTGGTTTTCTCATATTGCCATTACAGCGGAAACACTGAAGTGGTTTGAATCAGTAACAGATGAGCAGTACGCTGCAGCGGATAAATAATAGCCAAACTAAAGAGAATCGACCACTAAGATTATGTGTCTTAGTGGTCGATTCTTTTTAGTCTAGGGACTTAAAATTTAGCTTCGGCATCATTGGTCTTGGCAATTTGTTCATCATGTTTGCGTTCTAGTTCTTGTAATTCTTTTTCTGATGCAACGACATGATCGTAATAGTGATCTAGTTTATAGTGTAAGTGGTCAATAGCTGATTGAATATCATCCCGTCGTTCTTCCATATCGCTTAATTGTTCTGCTAACAAGGCAATTTGTTCTTTGTCGTTATCTTCTTTTGAGTCGAATAATTCAATATAACGCCGTAGGTTTTCAATGGTCATGCCAGCGGCCCGCATCTGTTTAACAAAATTGATCCGGCGAATGATGCGAGCATCGATTTCGCGATTACCTGTTTCACTACGATCAATTGCGGGAATCAATAATTCCTTTTCATAGTAACGAATGGCGGCAGAGTAAACACCCGTTTGATTGCTAGCTTCTTTAATGTTCATATTTGCACCTCATTTAAAATTTCATAGCTTAAGTGTAACTCACTATGTTAGCTGGTTAAGCATAATTTGATTATGATTTTTTTCAATAAGCGGAGTTTCACACAGTTTGATTAATTTAATCAGTATTAAAGAAGTACTTTGGACGTTAAGTCTTGGTGCAATGCTTAGCGGTTTATTATTTGGTCGTTTATTCACTTGGCCGCAGGATCGTATTTTGGTCGTGGTTTTTACGTCATTAGCGTCAGCAATGGTGTTAATTGCAGTAGCCAATGTCATTTGGTTGACGATCATCGGCGTTCATTTATTTTTCCCATGAATCTTGAACGCAGTGAATTTAGAAGGTAATGGTAATACTTTGGCCACTTCGTTGATCCTGATTGCAGATAACTTGGCCGATTCTTTGTCACCTTATATTGCCTTATTGCTACAAAATGGCTTGCACATTGCTAGTATTCGTAATTTATTCTGGCTCAATACATTGGTATTTGTACTTTGGGCCATAGTCTTTGCGTTCATTAGTTGGCGGAAAAAAATAGTATGACTAAATAATTCGTAAATTGGCCATTTTGGTCAGAAAAGTATAATTAATGGTTGCCTTACAGTAAGTGCAAGGGTATAAGCTTATTTTGAATTAAAAATTTGACTAATTTTGGAGGTCAAGATGATGGCAATTAGCAAAACGGCACAACAAAATCATGAAAATCTATTTCCCGGTTTGGTTTCAACATTAAAGCAAACTGATCCTAAACAAAGCGTCATTGACATGTATCGCAAGCATAATCGGTATATGGTTGCCGGTGATATTGACAAGTTAGGTGCCTTACTGGCGGATGATTTCCATTTGGTTCATATGACCGGGATGGTGCAAAGTAAGCAAAAGTGGCTTAGTGAAATTCAAAGTGGCCAAATGCATTATTTTTCGTCAACGGAAGACCATATTGCGGTGACTGAATTAACCGCTGAGCACGCAGTTTTAGTTGGTCAAAGCCAGGTTGATGCCAGTATTCATGGCTCACGGAACACGTGGCCATTACAATTAGAATTACATTTGAATAAGGTTAATGGGCAATGGTTGATCATGCACATTGATGCTAGCATGTATTGATCAGAAAAGGAGATTTAAGTATGAGTGTTTTTGCAGATTTACAAAATGGTCAAACCTACGATATTCGGGACGCAGATTATCAAAGTGAAGTGCACGGCGAAATTGATCGTTGTGATCATATCTGCTTTGAAATCAATAATACCGACCCGGTAAATAAAACGCGTTTAGTCGGCCTGGAAAATGAATTATTGGCTAACCAAATGCAAAACGGGACCTATTTCACGCCACCGATGCACATTGATTGTGCTAATAGCGTTCATTTAGGTAAAAATGTCTACGCTAATCACAGTTTAACTATGATGTCATTAGGCGGCATTACCATCGATAATGGGGTTATGTTAGGACCTGGCGTGGGCCTATTCACCGTCAACCACGAACCAAAGAATATTCGCGTGGTCAAAACTGGTGCCATTCATATTAAAAAGAATGCTTGGCTGGGCGCCCGGGTTAGTGTCTTACCTGGTGTTACCATTGGCGAAAATGCGATCATCGGAACTGGTGCCGTGGTCACAAAAGATATCCCAGCTAACAGTATTGCTGTGGGCACGCCTGCTAAAGTGATCAAAAAAATTGATTAAATTTTTAGCTAGAAAGGTCAGTGTGATCATGAAAATCACGTTTAACCAACAAGAATATCCACTAGTGCTTGAAAATAATCATACTAGTGTGGCACTACAAAAATGTTACCGCAAACGATAACGCTAAAACAGTACTACGCTAAATTATCCCAAAAGCCGGCAACAAACGGTGTAACAAGCACATCGCAGATTCACACTGGCGGATTATATATTATTATCAAGACTGGAATGTGCTATCTTTTCAGTTGCAGGATGCCGGCGTCAAACCGTCTAAAATAATTTATTTAGGTGAATTAAATGCGGCATTGGTCAAAGTATTGCGTACAGCACGGCCTGAATTTAAAGCCGTGCTGAACAAAAATTAATTTAATCCTTGCCTTGCAGTTACTGCAAGGGATTATAGTTAAGTCAGTTAAATAAACAAAGCAAAATTTTAGGAGGTTTTACATGATGACAAATGTATTAATTATTGGCGCTACTGGTACAGTTGGTGGCACGACCCGGCAGTATTTGTTGGCTAACACAACGGATCAGTTAACCCTAATGGCCCGCAATACGCGACGTTTAGGAAATTTAAACGCTGACCGCGAACGCGCAATTGCAGGTAGTGTCACTGATAAAACAGCGCTACAGGATGCGTTGAAGGGACAAGATGTTGTCTTTGCTGCCTTAAGTGGTAACTTGCGGGCAATGGCACAATCATTGATTGCCGCAATGGATGAAGCTGGTGTCACACGCTTATTATTTATCACTTCAATGGGTATTTACAATGAAATCCCAGCAGCAGTTGGGGCTTCCGGTAACTTGGCGTCTAATCCAGTTTTACAAACTTATCGGGATGCTGCTGATGTGATTGAAGCATCTGATCTAAATTATACGATCATTCGTCCTGGCTGGTTTGATAATGGCAACGACACCGCTTATCAAGTTACCCATAAAGGCGAACCATTTGGTGGGCATGATGTTTCCGTTGTTAGTATCGCTGATCTAGTTATGCGGCTGGCCCATGATCCTAAGTTAGGGGCACGTGACAGTTTAGGCATCAACCGTAAATAAGGGCAACAACAAAGAACATCGGCTACTTTTGTGGTAAATTAAAGGGGTAGAAACTTATTTTTAGTGGCTTTTTGGTCGCTGCGCAAATTATTATTAAATTTGAAAGGAATTGAACGCCAAGCAATTTGGTTGGCGGTTCTGGGTATAAAAATTATGAAATCTGCAATTTTTGAAAAAGCTGGTCTAGTAACAGTTCAAGACGTTGATAAACCAAGTCTACAAGCTGTCGATGATGTGATCATCAAAGTCGTTCGGGCGTGTGTCTGTGGTTCTGATCTCTGGGCTTATGCGCATGGCGACAATAAAGAACCTCATTCTGTCAATGATGGGCATGAAGCGCTTGGTATCGTTGAAGAAGTGGGTTCTGCCATTACGACGGTGAAACCGGGCGACTTTGTGATCGCACCTTTTACTCACGGTTGTGGTGAATGTGATGCTTGTCTGGCTGGATTTGATGGGACTTGTGATCGCCATCAAGGTGGTACCAACTGGTCTAACGGTTTCCAATCAGAATATATTCGTTTCCAGTATGCCAACTGGGCCTTGATCAAGGTTCCTGGGCAACCATCTGACTACACAGAAGGGATGATCAACTCACTGACAACCTTAGCGGATGTGATGCCAACTGGTTATCATGCAGCGCGGTGTGCCAATGTTCAAAGAGGTGATAAAGTTGTTGTCATCGGTGACGGTGCCGTTGGTCAGTGTGCGGTTATTGCGGCGAAAATGCGTGGTGCTTCACAAATTGTTCTCATGAGTCGCCATGAAGATCGTCAGCAGATGGCGCTGCAGTCAGGAGCTACCGCTGTTGTCGCGGAACGTGGAGCAGAAGGTATTGCTAAGGTTCGTGCGTTACTTGGTGGTGGCGCCGATGCTGCACTTGAATGCGTGGGGACAGAGTCAGCGATTGACCAGGCGCTTGGTGTATTGCATAACGGTGGTCGGATTGGTTATGTCGGTGTACCACACTACAATAACCATGCCATGGGTTCAACCTTTGCCCAAAATATTTCAGTAGCAGGTGGTTCCGCTTCTGTGACGACTTATGATAAACAATTTTTGCTGAAAGCAGTTCTTGATGGCAATATTAACCCTGGCCGTGTCTTTACCAAGACCTACCGCTTAAATGATATCAATCAAGCTTATCAAGATATGCAGAATCGTAAAACAATCAAATCAATGGTCGTTGTATTTGACTAATTTCAGTAAGCAGAGCATTTTTGGAAAAATGAAATTCAGACGATATTTTATGGTGACTTAATGAACCACTCTTTTGTTGTCAAAATTCATTTTTTAATTAGCCAAATGTAAATTAATTGGATAGAAAAAAGTCCGCGAAGTTATTTTTCGCGGACTTTTAATATAGAATGCTTTAGCGTAATGACTTACGGTAACCAGCTGCTTGGGCCTCGGCCTCAGTATTAAAGTAAATCGCGTTAGCCGAATTCATGTGGTAACCAGATTGACCTGGAACATGATAAATGTGGCTATTGCGATTACCAATAATTTCGCCCTGATTTCCGGTGGTGACATCGCCACTGGCTGATTCGGTGGTTTGGGGTGCCTGGGGTGTTTGGACGGCAGCAGTTGAGCTTGAACTTGAACTGCTAGTGGCCACTTCACTGGCACTAATTTGGCTAGTACCGTCATTATAGTTAAGCGTTACCCCATCTTCAATGTTGAAAATATAGACGTTGAAAGAAACGGCATTGCTACCAATCGATTGTGCTTGCATGTGGACACCGCGGGCCAGTAATTCGTTGCTTTTGAAAATAGGGGTTACGCGGTAACGAATGTAGCCACTAGGATTGGATTTTAGATAATAGGCAATATCATCTTCAAACCGCAGCATCTCGGGACTATTTAGGGAGCGGGTACCTGTAATCAAATTTTTAGGATTATTATTTTGACCGGTGAGCTGGTAACCGATTAAATGTGAGCGATTGTAGAGATAACCACTTTTAATTTTCTTATTACGCCAACCAGTGGGGTTCACAGTGAGTGGTTCGCGTTTGGCGGTTGGCATCAAATTTTTCTGTAACATTGCGTTAGCTGCCGTCGGTCGATTAAGCTTATCCAACTGCCCGTATTTTTGCCAGGCCCCCTTACTCGTTTTCAACGTCTTTTTAGAAAAAGTAGGGTGACCGTTGTTAATGTCAATCGTTTGAGTTCCAGCATAGTCAAAATTAGCGAGCTGCTTGTTTGTCTTTTTACCACTAATTTGTTCGGTGCTAGAATTCGAGGCTGGTGCAGCTTGAGTGCTTGTACTAGCCGTCGCGTTAAACGTCAGCGAAAGCAAGGTGGCAACAACGGCCAATAACGGCCACTGGCGGTGTGGTTTACGAATCATCATGTAATTCCTCCAAAGTAAGTCAGCTTTTAACGTCCTCAGGCTTTGGACGTGTTTACTTATTAAATGATAAAGATTATTGTTGGTTTAAGCAATAATTATTTAGCGGCTGGTTTAATTGTCGTGCCAACATCCGCGAGAAGTGCTATTTTGGGGCAAGAACCTTAATTATAAATGCGCAATTAACATTGATTTTATCTGTAAAGAAAAAACTCTTTACAGATAGCAAAATAACTGGTATATTTATTAGCGTTGAAAAGATTCGAGGAGGTGCAAAGATGGCTGTTAAAATTCGTTTAAAGCGAATGGGTTCTAAGAAGCGCCCATTCTACCGGATTGTTATTGCCGATTCACGTTCACCACGTGATGGCCGTTTCATTGAAATGGTTGGTACTTATAATCCATTAGTTAACCCAGCACAAGTTAAGCTGGACGAAGATACAATTTTAGATTGGTTAGAAAAGGGTGCTCAACCTTCAGATACTGTTCGCAATATCTTATCTGACCATGGTATTATGCAAAAACTTCATGAAGCAAAATACGCAAAAAAATAGGGTTTAATCGATGACAGATGTGAAAGAACTGATTAAAACAATCGTTCAGCCACTTGTCACCCAACCTGATGACATTGAGATTGTGGAACACGAAACCGAGCGTTTTGTGGAATATGATCTACATGTCAATCATGACGATATTGGTCGCATTATCGGTAAACAAGGTCGTGTGGCACAGGCGATCAGAACGATCGTTTATAGTGTAAAAGTACCGGGTAACAAACGAGTGCGTCTCAACATTATTGAATAATAGAGCACCTGAATAGACCAATTGGTTTGTTCAAGTGCTTTTTTATTAATGTTAGAAAATTAATTGATTAGAAGGGACCAAAAAATGGCCGAAGAATTTTATAACGTTGGTAAAATTGTCAATACTCACGGAATTGCCGGTGAAGTTAGGGTAATGGCAACGACGGATTTCACTAAGGCACGCTTTAAACCAGGCTCTAAATTGTATTTAACCTTAAATGGTGTTAAACAACAATTGACGATTAAAACGCACCGGAAACATAAAAAGTTTGATCTACTGAGCTTTGATGGTTTAGCATCGATTAATGATGTTGAAAAGTTTAAAGGTAGTGATCTGCAAGTCGCTCGGACTGACCAGCAGGAATTAACACCAGGTGAAGGCTATTACTACCGCGATATTATTGGTTGTCAGATTATTGACCAAGCGACTAAGCAAGATTTAGGGACAGTTAAAGAGATCCTAAGCCCGGGCGCAAATGATGTTTGGGTTGTTCAGCGCCCAGGCAAGAAGGATTGGCTCCTGCCTTACCTTAAACAAGTAGTACTAAACGTTGATATAGCAGCTAAAGTAGTGATGATCGATTTACCGGAAGGATTAATTGACGATGCGAATTGATGTTTTAAGTTTATTTCCTGATATGTTTACAGGTGTTTTTAATGAATCAATTATTGGTAAGGCACAGGAACGTGGTTTACTGAACATTGATGTGACCGATTTTCGCCCGTATTCCGATGATACTAAGCACCATACGGTTGATGATTACCCGTATGGTGGCGGTGAGGGGATGTTATTGAAGCCCCAGCCGATTTATGCGGCCATGGCGGCTTTGAATCAGGCCCATCCAGATAAAAAGCGGGTTATTTTGTTAGACCCAGCCGGTGTTCCTTTCACCCAAAAAGTTGCCCAGGATCTTTCCAAAGCAGAACATTTAGTCTTTATTTGTGGTCACTATGAAGGCTATGACGAACGAATCCGTAATTTGGTGACCGACGAAATATCTTTAGGCGATTACGTACTAACGGGCGGTGAACTTGGGGCCATGGTGATGATTGACACCACCGTCCGTTTATTACCGGGCGTGCTGGGTAATGATCAATCTGCTTCTCATGATTCATTTGCTGACGGCCTTTTGGAACACCCGCAGTACACTCGGCCGGCGAATTTCGATGGGATGGCGGTGCCGGAAGTGCTAACTAACGGTAACCACCAACTGATTGCTCGGTGGGAAGAAAAGGAATCCTTGCGGCGAACTTATTTACGCCGGCCGGATTTATTGGAAACAATTAAATTAACCCATGAGCAACAAGATCTTTTATGGGAAGTAAAAGATGAAGAGGCTAATCAAGCAACTGACTAAACAACCTTGTAAGTTTTAGATGACGCAGTGTAAAAATGTTGGTTGCTTGATTTTAGGCCAATAAAAGCCTGTTAGCGCCAATTCGGTAACCAAATAACGGGTGCAGATACTCACCGTAACGGACGTACATAAAACGTTGTAAGTTATGTTGTTTTAATAGGAGAATTAATTCCCATAGATGTTTGGGTTTTGCCGTGTCAGCGGCGGTTAAATAAATTTGCGGCTGTTTGGCGTCCACAATTTCTAAAGTACTCAGATTGATGAACTGAACTTTATCGACGATACCAGTTCTTTTACCGTGACGATTGGCGCCGTACTCGTACTGAACAATGATTTGCTGGTTGGTACCACCTAGTAAAGTTAAAAAATCAACTATTCGCACGTGAATTCCTCCTTTACTTAAGAATGGCGTCTAATCTTTTGTACTGAATGCCAAATTTTTTAAACGCGCTTTAATTTGTATGGTGGTTAAAGTTAAACGAAAAGTGACGATTTACCTAAAACCGGCCAATTAATGGAATACGTGTTATTTAGCATAGACGATAGGCAGATAGTTCCGGGTAACTGCAAAGATGATTTTATTAAAATAGCTAGTAGTAAGTAGTACTAAGGGGTAAAATGTCTATATTAGTTATCTATTTATTTCTTAAAACCTTGTCCTCCGCCACTCAATTGAATTTAGTATAGCATAGTCAATTGGTGACTTTTAGTTGTTTGATCGTGTAAAGATTGTTTGGTATCAGGATCTGTTTTTGTGCTGAACGATTGAAGCAATTACTTTTTACTGGAACTTAGTGGCCGCGGGGACACAGATTTGTGGAAATAAAATTAGGGCTTATAAAGGAAAAATCCTTTACAGGTAAGAATAGCTATGCTAAAATTATTTGTTGTGATGTTTAGGTCACTTATTACGATATTCCGCTGCCTTGCTTAGACAAGAATGTCTGTAGAAAAGGAGAAATATATTATGAACCCATTAATTACAGAGATCACGAAAGACCAATTGCGGACTGATATTCCTAACTTCCGCCCTGGTGATACTGTTCGTGTTCACGCCCGTGTTGTTGAAGGCACGCGTGAACGTATCCAGCTTTTCGAAGGCGTTGTTATCAAACGTCGTGGCGCAGGTATTAGCGAAACTTATACTGTTCGTAAGATCAGTAATGGTGTCGGTGTTGAACGGACATTCCCTATTCACACACCACGTGTTGCTTCCATTGACGTTATTCGTCATGGTAAGGTACGCCGTGCTAAGTTGTACTACTTACGTGCACTTCATGGTAAAGCAGCCCGAATCAAAGAAATTCGTCGTTAAGCTTGACTTTAAAGCTACTTGGCAATTGCCAAGTAGCTTTTTTTATCTACTTTGACAATTGCATCTTGGCGGTTGCTCCACTAGAATATAGCTAAGGCCGGCGAGCGTATTTGAAAAAACGGCGGTAGTTTACTTTGAAATCAAGTTGGCTATTTGGAAGCAGTACAACTAATTGTCGTTCCCATTTGCGTTTGTCGTAGTTTGACTTGGCCAAGTAGTAATGGGAAATTAGTGTCTGCTTGATTAGTAGGAGAAACAAGTAACAATGGTTAATAATACTGTTAGATTAAACGACAATATTTTTTAAATAGATTTTAGACTACGGGAATTAATGAAAGTGGGGTTTTTGAGGTGCAAGCATTTATAGTTATGCAAGGGCGAACGTATCAGGCAGAGCGGGCCGCGGGGATTATTTGGACATATCAAAATGATCAAAGTGGCCAGTTACCGCCATCCTGGGCGCGATTGACTGAAGTTCAGCCAGGTGACATTGTTTTTCATTACGTCGCCGGAGCACTTGTTGCCTTAAGCCAGGTGACGGCACCACTAACGAGTAGTTTATTACCCGAAGAATTAGCGCTGGATGGTGCGCGGCCAATCGTACGCCTGGTTCAGTTGCATTACTATGAATTGCCGCGGCCAATCCAAATCAAACAAATTTTGCCCTTAATTCGGCCGCTATTACCGCAGCAACACTCAGCCTTTCAACAAAATGGCGCTGGCAATCAAGGGTACCTTTATCCGTGTTATGCCGAATTGACTCAACTTTTCTTACAGCAAATTGAACAAAATTATTTTACCCAAAAAAATGAACAACTTCAGTTAAGCATGTCGACGGTTACATCAACGATCGATAATCCTTTATTGGCCATGATTGTTAAGGCTAGGTTGGTTTTGCAGGCGCAAGTGGTGGCCCAACAAAAGCTTTTTCAGCAACGTGTCTTCCAGCAGCAAGTGGTTCAGTGTGCTATTTGTGGTGTTGAAACGCCTACTTTATTAAGGGCGGTTCGGCTTAAACCAACGAAGGATTCACCTCAGGCTGAACGGATATTGGCGGAGAATGGTCTAATTCTTTGTCCAGTTCACGCAGCCTTAGTGGAACAAGGTTACCTCACTTTCAGTCGTGGCGGTAAATTAATGCCCGCGGCCAATTTAGCGTTACTTGATCGTGAGCGGCTGTTGCCCCAACCTAAATTGCGGTTGGCGTTTACTTCTGCTAGTAAGCCATTTCTTAATTGGCACCGGCAGTATTTGTTTCACGGCCTGAACGCAGGGGGAACAAAATAGGATGAAGTTAACACTTTTAACAACTAGCGATATTCACGGTTACCTGTACCCCACTGATTATCGAACCAAGCAACTAGCGGCACCATTTGGGTTGGTTCGTGCTGCTGCTGTGATTAAGGCTGAACGCAAAGCCGCACCAGGGCCAGTTCTAACCATTGAAACTGGTGATTTTCTGCAGGGGTCACCGTTGGCCTACTACATTGCCCGGCAAAAGCGGCCAGTTGCTCCGGAAAATTTAACCCAGGCCTACAATGAAGTAAACTACGATGTCCAAATTTTAGGTAATCATGAATTTAATTTTGGCCGACCTTATTTGCAGCAGGCACTGGCCAGCCTAACTCAGCCAGTGCTCTGCGCAAACATTTTAACAACGGCCGGTAAGCCCGCCTTTGGTTCGGCCTACAAATTATTTGATTGTGCTGGTGTGACGGTGGCGGTTCTTGGCCTAACCACGGCCCACATTCCATTCTGGGAAACGCCACGGCACATTAGGGGGTTGAATTTTCAATCAATTATCACAACGGCAAAACAGTACGTCCCTAAATTGCGGCAACTCGCCGATGTTGTTGTTGTGGCCTACCACGGTGGCTTTGAGGCCGATCTCAAAACAGGCCAACCAGTTGGGCTTATTAACGACGAAAATGAGGGCTACCGTTTGTTAGGGGAAGTTCGTGGCATTGATGCCTTAGTCACCGGCCACCAACACCGTAGTTTGGCCAGTCATGTGCTTGGTGTCCCCATTGTTCAGCCAGGTTATCGCGGGTCGGCAGTTGGGAAAATTCAGTTAAACTTGGCCACAAAACCATTAGTGAGTGTAACCGCATCGGCAGCAACCTTATTACCCACGGCCAAGCAAGTTAGTGAGCCACGGCTAGTGACCAAGATGTGGTCGTTACAGCAGGAAGCTGAGCGCTGGTTGGACCAACCCTTGGGTCAAGTTAAGGGCGATATGCGAATCAAAAATCCTAACCGAGCACGTGTTGTTGAAGCGGCCTACGTTGAATTTATTCAGCGCGTCCAAATGACGGCGGTGGGGGCGGACATTTCGGCAACTGCGCTATTTAATAACGAGAGTACCGGCTTTGGTGAGCAGGTGACAATGCGGCAAGTGGTGACAAATTATGTTTACCCCAACACGGTTGCCTTGGTCGCAATTAATGGCGCAATTTTGCGGGCGGCATTAGAAAAATCCGCCTTATTTTTTGCACCACTAGGTAAGGAAAAAGTGGGGATTAACGCCAAATTTCTACACCCGAAAAAGCAGTACTATAACTATGACATGTATGAAGGCATTGATTACACGATTAACGTTGCCCGGCCGAAGGGACAGCGAATCACGCGCTTAGAGTACCACGGTCGGAAAGTTCTACCAACCGATCAACTTAAAATCGCCTTAAATGGCTATCGTGCTGGTGGTGGGGGCAACTTTACGATGTTTAACCCGAGTCTAATTGAGCATGAGGTTCAACGGGAAATGCCTGAGTTAATCGCGGATTATTTCAAGGCCCACCCTGTGGTAACGGCAAGCGTTAATCATAACTTTAACGTCATTAATGAACCTGATTAAAATTTAAGTGTACATTAATACTGTATTTGAAGTGTTAGTGTGCGCTATTTAATCTCAGTTAGACGATAATTTGAATTGGGTTACCAATGGGTGAAAAAAGGGGACGAAATTACCGGTGAATTTTTTGGATCTAGTTAGAAAGGCAACTGGCCACACTTGCTGCGACTGTGCGGCCGGGAAGAATTAGTGGGTCAATTTTTTTAACTTGTTATAATCGCGTGCAACGGATTGAAAGCTGAAGTGTGGCGGCTAACTAGTTTGCGGGCCGGCCTAATTAATTTGCGTTAGATTCTAATTGAAAAACGCCCCTTAAAAGTATAAGATTGAAAAAGACTTTTAGGCGACACATTCAACGAAATTAAAGTGAGGGATTAATAAAATGAAGAAGAAAATCACGGCTGGTTTGGCGTTAATGCTGGTGTTAGTGCTTGCCGGTTGTTCTAATCTAAAATTAACGACGACTAAGACGACGTATAAGCCCAGTGGGATGACCGCCGTTGTTAAGGGAACGGCTAGTTCTGGCGCCGATCTAACTTATCAAATCGGTAAAAAAACAAGTAAGGTTAAGAATAATCACGGTGACTATGTTTTCACAGTTCCCGCAAGTAACGTTCAGCAAACGGTCAAAGTTAAGGCCAAATCGGCTGGTAAAACAGTAACGAAGAAGGTTCAGATTAAAAAAGTTAAGCCGTTGGGCAGTTACGCAATGCTGACAATGAAGTATAGTGCTATTTTGCAGCAAATGCATTTAACGGCTAAGGCTTTGCCAGAGACTGTAAAACCCGGAATTCATGATCTAATTAAAACCGATAGTTATACAATTCGGGGCAACATCCAAAACGACCAGTTAATCGGTGCCACGTTTATCATTCCAACTAAGGCATTGAAACAAAAGTCGGCCCAACAAGAGTTTGGCACCGCCTTTTCAGTTTTCTCCTCAACAGTAGGTGCTGATGGTGAAAAGGTCTTCAAAGAATTCAACAAGCAAACTAAGAATCAATCAAAAGGTCAAACAACGGTTAAAGAAATTAGTTCCAACGGCGTCCACTACAATATTGGTTTTTCAACGACCACGTTGTACATGTACATCACGAAGTAAATACGTTCTAACGTGTGGCAAAGGTAGGTTCTGAAGGTTGTCGCTCATTGGTGCGTCGTGGCGATCATATTTAAAACTATTAGCTAGTTTTCAGAACGCCAAACTCTAACTGGAACAAAACAGAACAGTTTAGATTCCATTCCGGTGCGCGAGGACGGAACGCGTGGCGGGTTGGCGAGCTAACTTTTACCAGATAAAGACAAAGCGGAGGTAAAAGTGGATCTCGCTAAGCCCGCATGATTCTACTTCACAATAGTGGATGATTTTCGGAACGAAAATCTTAGATGTTACGGACGATGACCATTCAACTAAGGCATAAAGCGCCAAGTTGAAACATGGCTCTAAATGGCCCAGATCGCCATTAATAATGACACAGCTGGCCCTCGTGCACCGAAATGAAATCTGGCCACAGTGGCACATTCAAGCGTTATTTGTGTCTCTGGCAATTACGTCAACCGTTATTATTGTGTTGCAAGTTAATGAAGGCTGCCCTTGTCAGTGTTAATGGCTAATTAGGACCACTGATAGATTGCACAGCATTAAAGCTGTGGTTCCAACTCAATTGTGTACTAACTAAACAATTAAATTAATCAATAATCAGAGCTCAACCGCTGCCAAGGTGGAATGAAGGCGCTGGCGTATCAGCTGTGTCGAAGGTACTTGATGACCGAATTGTGGTCATTTAGTACCTTGCGTGATTGACAAGATCCATTTTCTTTTCCGAATGGGGTTAATCGGAAAGAAAATTAGCTTGTCAACGCGCCACGCGTTCCATACGCCAGCGCCGGAATGGAACCTAACCAAATCTGCCCACGTGTAATTCAGTAGCCAGGCTGCATAAGCATTATTTTTAATAGCGATATAATTTAATTTAAATATGAGCGCTACACGCCACTGAAATTAGTGGTGAACTGAGCAAAAACGGAATATAATGCCTTTTGTTGCGCGTTTTTTGTTGTAAAATTCATGCTGCCGGTTTAGTTCTAGACTATTTTAAAAGAGGCTATTTTATAATGGAAAAATTAAAAGAACGGTTGGATGCGTTTAGTGACGCCGTTATTGCGATTATCATTACAATTATGGTCCTGGAATTACCATTACCCCACCATAATTCATTGGTTGAATACTTACAGTTTGGTAAGGCGATTGGCATCTTTTTCATCAGTTTTTGTTTTGTTGCCAATATTTGGTACCAACATTCAATGTTGTTTATTGATGCCGAAACGATGAATA
This sequence comes from Loigolactobacillus backii, assembly GCF_003946275.1. Classification (GTDB taxonomy): domain Bacteria; phylum Bacillota; class Bacilli; order Lactobacillales; family Lactobacillaceae; genus Loigolactobacillus; species Loigolactobacillus backii. The sequence continues at coordinate 18,721 of NZ_RHNQ01000021.1, read as the reverse complement.
ATAAGATTTTCGTGTTGGAGTTTACCTTCCTGGCCTTTCTTTCGTTAACGCCGATTTTCACAAAATTGATTACGGTAGATACCAATCGCGTTACCGTTATTGCGTATGGTATTTTGACTATAATTGTAAACGGATTGTTTATCGCGGTCAGTTACTTTGTGATTCGGCAAAAGTATAGTGATCACAAAGACATTGAAAAAATTTTTCACCGAATCTACGGTAATCACACTAACTTTATTTCACTTGTGAACGTGGCCCTCCTAATTTTGGCTTATTTCAAACCAGGATGGGCATTATGGTTTTATTTAACACTTCCTGTTATCTCGTTTATTACGATTCGTGAGGACCAAACTGATTTGCAAGAAGTGACGAATTTGTCCCAGGATGATCAAAGTCAATATCTGCAGATGTCTAACGCTAAGCTGCGCGACTTTCGTAAACAGCAGCGGGAAATCAGTCGTAAATACGCAAGTCAGCGGCAAACTAATCCTAATTGGCAAACGGATATGGGAACAGAAATGAGTCAACTTTTTAAAGGTAGTTTTGGCGACCGTGACTTTTCAAATGGTGTTCCGCACCAGCAGCCGTTTTCTGGCCGCCCCAACAGGCCCCAGCGTCCGCGGCAAGGGCATGACCATCATTCGGATAAGCATTAATTAATGCTAACTGTGAAGTAAATGGTACTGAAAAAAGGCTGCTAAATTCCATTAATTAGGAATTTAGCAGCCTTTTTTAGTGCCTCTTTTAGAAATATTTTTACGGTCAACTGGCTATACTTTTGTTAATTTTTCACAGTTTGGCGATGTTCATAGCGTGAATAAAGTAACCAGGCGATGAGGCCAAAGACGATTGGGCCGATAATAATTTCAAAAGCATCTAAGTATTGGCCTTCTAGAATTGGTTCCACAATCGTGAAAATAATCCCAAAGACTAGCACTAAATCAACGACAATGGTAATAAAGTTAGTCCAACCTTTGCTCTTATAGATGACGAAGGGTCGTTCAAGATCAGTCCGTTTCTTAAAGAAAGGAAAGGCTGTGACTAAGAATAGATAAGGTAGCGTTGTTGAAACGTTGGCCATCTGGGTTAAGACGTTGTAGAAGACTTGGGCGTCTTTTCCGCCGAAGGAAACAAGAAAAATAAGTACCGAGACAAAGGCGGCCTGGCACCACATTGCTCGTGCTGGCATGCCAGCCTTGTTAGTTTCTGCGAACCCTTTTGGCCAGAGTCCTTTAGGTGTACCTAATACAAATGATTTTAGTGGTGAATAAATTAGAACGAAAAAGGCACCTAAGTAACTAAAGAACATGGTGAAGCCAGTAATTCGGGCAAACCAGGTTCCAATTAATAACGCGCTGGCGTGACTGAGATTCAGACTTTCACCAAGGAAGTAACCCAGATTTTGCATTAGCACGTAGGTAATATTTCCCAAGTTAGTGGTTTTATTATTTAAAACGGAGTTCCAGTTAGCCGAAATCCCCCAAATAAAAATGGAAAGGGCATAGCTGATGGTAATTAGAACCGTTGCGAAAATCAAGCCTTTAGGAAAGTTTTTCGCTGGCTTATCCATACTATCAGTAACGCCACCCATGGTTTCCATGCCACCATAGGCAAAGACCGCGAAAACAACGAAAGATAGCATTCCAATTAAGGATTTATAGGCCGCGTTTGGTGACGAAACAAAAGTGTGGATGCCGTGAATTGGCTCAGCGAGATGAAAGCCATTTTTAATTAAAATAAACAAACTAACTAAGATAAAACCAACGTTCAAGATGGCAATCAAGGTACCACCAAAGGATGCAAATTGCGAAATTCGTTCAATTCCGTTGGTCGCTAGTGCTGTAATTAAAATGAAGAAAATGATTCCTAATAAACCAATGGTGGCGTTGGAGGTTAGCCCAAATAAGTGCCAGCTTTGGGTTTTGTCGCTACCGAAGATAAAGGTTGAAAAAGGAATCCAAACCTTAGAAGCGGTGGAAACCATCCAAATAATCCACGATGCCAGCCAGATAAAGGTACCGATAAAAGCTGGACGGGGGCCAATCGATTCAGCCAGCCAGGAATAAATGCCGCCGTGGGATTCTTTAAAGGTTGAGCCGTACTCGGCGAACATCAAGGATGAAGGTAAGAAAAAACAGATTGCTGCAATAATGTACCAGATGATGCCGCCGTAGCCCATTAAGTAGTAAGCAACAGTGGTGTTAGCAAAGCCGAAAATGGAGCCAAAAATCATTAAAACTAAACCAACTAAGGTTATTTTCTTTTGAGTAGCCATTTATTTATATTCCCCTTATTAAGACCCAAACAATCAATGGTGCTGCGATGTAACGTGTGGTAAAAGGTGTTGCCATGCTTGACCTAGTCACGTTTTTAGTAAGTATTAAAAATTGCTTTTAGTAAATTACAGTTGGACTGCCACTTCACGGAGTAAACTCGGTCAAAAATAACCCTTTAGCACACTTTACAAGTTTGCGTCGGTATTAAAATTCAGTGGTGATCGATCAGTTGCCTGCGTGATGAGTTTGGCCGTCAAGGTTTCAAATTCTTGGCGCGCGTAAGCTCCACGCTGGGCACTGGTTTTGGTTAAGTAGTCAGTTAAGGCAGTGCCAGTTAACGTAACTGCCTTTTGATCAGCTTCCTCTAACTGATGTAAAAGGTTGGCGTGGACCTTGTTTTGGACAGCCGCTAACTGTTCGTTGAACTCGTGATAATGGCTGTCAACGAGTACGCCTAACAGTTTGTACGCCCAGTAATTTGACTGGGGATCATAGGTTGCGCCGCCAACTTTGTAGTCCGCCGGTGTCTCACTAATTCCAGCGTAAAACGGAACGTAACAACTTTCGGCAGCGACACCCATGGCCAACCAATGTAGACCACCAATAGCAGTCGGTAAATTTGGTCGCAGTTGGAGAATGTGGGACTCTTGCGTTTTAGCTAAACTGATTGGGCGAAATTTATGTTTATTCTTTGGTTTGCCTTGGCCGACTGGATCGTACTTGGTTCCCTGAAAATGAGAACTTAGAATCTGACTTAGCATTTCAACGGTAATTGGCTGTTCGGCTTGGCGAACAAATGGTAGCGTAAAGGACATTGGTTTTTGTTTGCTACTGGGATTCAACAGACGCTGACCGTACCAAACACGAGGTGTGTTGTAAATTAGGTCGGATTGACTTTGCGTACCAAAAATTTCGCGAAAATTGAACGGTGTCCCCGTTCGCCATAAATGGTGCTGGCTGGCGAACGCTTGAATGGCCGGGGAACTCATGAAATTAGCAGTGTCCGCGAAATCAACGACTTGAATACTCAGTTGGTTGGAAACAACCGCGTAAGAATCATCGGGAATTCGTTGCGCAACCCAGTGGTGGCCGGAGCCGGATTCCAGGTACCAAACTTCCTCTTGGTCCGAAAAAAGAATGCCGTTGGTTTCACTGGTCCCAGACTGACTGATCAGATCGCCAAGCCGTTGAACACCTTCACGAGCAGAGTGAACGTAGGGCAAAACGACGGTGACCATTGCTTCTTCAGCAATGCCACCAGCAACTAATGGATCGTAGCCTAAGACTTGGGCGTTGGCGTAGGCACTCTCAGTGGCGCTCATTGCAACGCCGTATTCGTTAATACCGTCTTCTTCGAAGAGACCAAATTTATCCGTCCATTCAGGCGTTGCCGTGTAGGCAGCACTTTCTTGTGGCAGGGTTAAGCTTAAACCAGTATCTTTGGAAACAAACTCAGTTCCCGCACTGTTGTGGGCGTGTTTGACGAAATGCTTTGGCCAGGCAGCTTTACTGTCTTCATTACGACCAATAAAGGTTGAACCATCGGCACTGGCGGCCTTACCCACAAGGACACTAGTACAGGCTGAGAAATTGGTTAATAAATTTTTTTGCATCGGCAAAACTTCTTTCTTCAATATATGCATTAAAGCGAATAAATAATGGGATAATTATAGCATAATCAGCTAACAATGATTTTTTATTCATAATAATCATAGCAAGATCTAATCAAATTTGTTAAATTAACGTTAGAACACTGTTTCTAGATGAGAATTAGCAAAGAAAACCATTATTTTAGCCTTTTTTACGGGTTGCTTAGGTAGAATAAGCTAAGAATTACTTAACAGGAGGCTATTCATGAATAAACTAACAAGTAACGAAACACTAAAAAAGGTCTTTTTCGTTCTTTTTGCCAGTATCTTAACGGCCTTGTCACTAAATATGTTTTTGATTCCAGCAAATGTGTTTAGTTCCGGGGTTAACGGGATTGCCCAATTGCTGGCAACTTTATTGGAACGTTTTATGCATATTCACATTGAAACTGGTTATTTTATTCTGCTGTTTAATATTCCAATTGGTTTACTGGGTTGGTTTAAAATCGGCCGCAGTTTTACTTTATATAGTATTTTGACGGCGTTACTTTCCGCGGTTCTTTCCGTTGTGTTGCCGGTTAAGGCGTTGTCGGCCAATCCGCTGATGAACGCCATTATTGGTGGTGCACTGGTTGGTCTGGGGATTGGGTACGCTTTGCGGGATGGCTTTTCAACTGGTGGGATGGATATTGTGGCCTTCGTACTGGCCAAAACAACCGGGAAAACAATTGGTAATTTAATGTTGGCGATTAACGGAATTATCGTGCTCGTTGCTGGTTTAACACTGAATTGGGCCAGCGCACTGTACACGATTATTTCGATTTACTGCACCTCACGGGTGGTGGATAATATAAATACCAGCCACTTGAAAGTGACGGCCATGATTGTCACCCAGCAAACAGACGCCGTGGTCAACGCCGTTCACGCCCGACTTATTCGGGGAATCACCATTATTCCAGCCAAAGGTGCCTACTATAAAAAAGACAGCACAGTTTTGATGATTGTGATCACCCGTTATGAAATGTACGAAATTGAACAGGCCGTTCGTGACGCTGACGCCCACGCCTTCGTTAATTTCTTGAACACAAATGAGGTTATGGGTGCATTTTTGGATGAGAGCCAACAGCCGAAGCACGTTGTGAAGGGCGGCTAGTGGATTGTTTGGAAAAATGTTCTTACTCTGTAATTGCAGCGTATTATTGGTTTCTTAATGCCGATGAGTGGGCTAAGCTAAGCAAAAGTCAAAATTACGGTTAAGTGCAGAAGACGGTCTGGTTCAAACATATTTAGACTGAATTGGGTGAAAACTACCTTTGTCAGTGTTGATAGCCAATTAAGAACACCGATAAGTTGTGCAGTATTAAAGCTGTGGTTCCTACTCAATTGGACTAATTAAACAATTAAATTAATCAATAATCAGAGCTCAACTACTGCCAAGGTGGAATGGAGGCGCTGGCGTATCAGCTGTGTCGAAGGTACTTGATGACCGAATTATGGTCATTTAGTACCTTGCGTGATTGACAAGATCCATTTTCTTTTCCGAATGGTTTTAATCGGAGAGAAAATTAGCTTGTCAACGCGCCACGCGTTCCATACGCCGGCGCCGGAATGGAACCTAACTGAGTCTGTTCACGTGTAATCTAGTAGCAAGCGGCATAAGTATTATTTTTAGTAGCGCTATAATTCAATTTAAATATGAGCGCTACGATGTACTAAAAATAGTTTAACCACCACTCACTTCTTTTTGCCAAGGCCGGAGACATTCGGTATAATAAGGCTAATTCATTAGACTAGGGAGTGTTTAATTATGCCACTTGTTCACATTGATTTACTTGAAGGCCGGACACCGGAGCAGCTTAAAAAAATGGCCGCCGACGTCACAACTGCCATTGCTAAAGATGCAAATGTTCCTGCCGATGATATTCACATTGTGCTAAATGAAATGAAGCACGATCATTATTTTGTTGCGGGAAAAGAAAAGGGACAGAAGTAATTTGCGGCAAAAATGGAGACTGGAACAAAGTTAATTTTTTGTTTCCAGTCTTTACTTTATTCTAAATATGATCGCTGTATCGTGCGGCAAAGGGCAAATTATTCTGTTTGGAATTTAAGCGCCAGTTTGGCCCACTTTTTTAAAATTTAGTTTGATTTTGGATGGAGTGAATACATTGAGTTATTATCATTACGGAACTACGCGGACGAACGCCGCTGGCCATTTGGAAATTGGTGGCGTCGATACTTTGGCCCTTGCTAAAGACTATGGGACGCCACTGTTTGTCTATGACACGGCCTTAATTAAAGAGCGAATTCAACAATTTAAAGAAGTTTTCGAAACGGCTGGTGTTGCTTATAAGGTAACTTATGCCAGCAAGGCCTTCACCGCAATTGCCATGTACCAGCTGTTGGCCCAGGCTGGCGTTGGCTGTGACGTTGTTTCTGGTGGGGAAATCTATACTGCCAATCAGGCTGGCTTCAACATGGCCGACGTTTCTTTTCACGGTAATAATAAATCTGCCGCCGAGCTCGAATTGGCCCTAGAAACGGGTGTCGGCACGATTGTTTTAGACAATTTTCACGAAATTGATTTATTAAATAATTTGCTTGAAGAGCGTCAGCAGCAAGTCAACGTGTTACTGCGGGTTTCTCCTGGAATTTCGGCCCACACCCACGAATACATTATGACTGGCCAGGAAGATTCTAAATTTGGGTTTGATTTGAAAAGCGGCCAGGCAACAGCGGCTTTTGAAAAAGTGCGCCAGTTGACCACAATGAAGTTGTTAGGTGTCCACTGTCACATTGGTTCACAGATTTTTGAAACGAAGGGCTTTGAAATGGCTGCTGGAGCGATGGTTGATCTATTAAATACTTGGAAACAAAAGGACGGTTTTCAGGCTGCTGTACTGAATTTAGGCGGGGGCTTTGGTGTCCGTTATACCGCGGAAGACCACCCGTTGGCGCCCCAAGACTACGTTAAGGACATTGTCGCGGTCGTTAAAAAATTAACCAGCTCGGCCGGCTTGAAACTACCCGCAATTTGGATTGAACCCGGGCGCTCAATGGTAGCCGAAGCCGGAACCACTCTGTATACCGTTGGTTCCCGTAAAGATTTGGCTGGTATTCGCAGTTACTTAGCTTTAGATGGCGGCATGGGTGATAATATTCGACCAGCGCTTTACCAAGCAAAATACGATGCTGTTTTGGCCAGTGACCCTGATGGCGCAGCGACCCAAACCGTATCGTTAGCGGGTAAATACTGCGAATCCGGCGACATGTTGGCTTGGGATCAGCAGTTACCGACGACGCAGCCTGGCGATGTGGTGGCCATGTTCACCACTGGTGCGTACGGCTATTCCATGGCTAGCAACTACAACCGCAATCCGCGGCCGGCCGTTGTTTTCGTGGAAAACGGCCACGCCCAATTAGTCGTGAAACGAGAAAGTTTTGCGGATTTAGTCCATTTGGATTTACCGTTGAAATAATGGCGACTGCTTTAAAAGCGATTTGATTTTGAATAGTTGCTACATTTAAACATAAACTGAAAAAACGAAGTTATCCTAATTAATGCAATAAGGGGATGGCTTCGTTTTTTTTAGTGCTTAAAAAATAAAGAACAGCCATTTTAAATTGAATTTTTTCAACTACTAAAATTGGTCTAAATCTAAAAATGATTTTAAATAAGACTAAACTAATCTTTTGATTAATTTTACTCAGACCAATGTCACCGCTTTCTTATTAATAGTGATTTATCTAACGTGAATCTAACAATGTGTTTACAGCTATCTGTCGATTAGTTATGCTTTGATTGTGATAAAAGATACAAAAAAGGAGTGAGTGAATTGGACATTATTATATTATTTATTATTGCGTATTTATACTATTTATTGGCGATTAAACAAGATACCTCCAACAAAATCTTGGTCTTATTCGGCGTTGTGCTGGTACTTTGTATGATCCTATTTAAATTGCACGCCACTAGTAGCTTACCAATCAGTCTATAGTTAGGGGGGAAACAAAACATGGAACAAAAAGCAAAGCGGAATGAGAAATTATGGGGCTCATTAGGTTTTTGGCTGGCGATTGGCTTCGTTGGCGCCTACATTTTAGTTTTATTGGGGAGTATGTCGGCGCAATTTATTAATCATGATCTACCCTGCCCATTATGTGTGTTGCAGCGGGAGTCAATGATTATGACGGCAGTTGGCCCGGCATACATTATTACGGCCAGCCTAAAACATGAGTTAACAATTGAAAAATTTGCCCGAGGTTACGGGATGGCGCTTGTTTTTGCGGTCTTTGGAATGGTGGCGGCGGCCCGGCAAACCCTACTACATATTGGGCCCCACGATCCTGGTTATGGTCCTGGATTTTTAGGTGTTCATTTTTACACGTGGTCACTACTTACTTTTATTGTCGTTGTTGTCTTTTGTGGGTTTAACTTAATTTTTGCCAAACAGTTAACCCCAGGTAAAAATTTAATCTTACCAATCTTTGGCAATATTGTTGTTAAAGTAATGTTTGTGTTAGTGGTTGTCATGTTTATTGCCATGATTTTTCAAGAAGGCTTTAACTTCTTGTTACCGGACGATCCAGTTAAATATCAACTGTTCGATTTATTCTAGATTGGCCGAATAGTACCAGATACCATAAGCAAAGCAATCTGGATAGCTTAAATAAAAAACTGGTTAAATCGCTTCTATAATGAAGTTATTTAACCAGTTTTTTTAGATAGTTATTGGTTTGACTGTGACGTGATTAATACTAGCGGGTTAACTTAGGGGTGATTGGAAAAGCGCCCAGTTAGGCCCAATTAGTCAGAAAAAGACTTACGAAAATAATTTTCAAACTCGATTTGAATGACCTAAACAGTGACTGATCACAAAATTAATTGGCCGGAATAATCGAAAGATCGTTGATATCACAATAATCACGTTCACAAAGAAAATGCAGTTCTTCGTTAACCTCGGGGAGGGTACCGACTAAGAGAACCTTGGTTTCGTCATCGACATCAAGAATTAGCTGATAAGTTTGCATGTCCGTAACTCCTTTCTCCTTTATCAAACCAAATTATCAGCTAAAGTGCAAGCGCTTTCTAAAGATAGTTAACTTGTTTTGTAAACTTAATTGTTAGGGCCAAACGGATTGGTTTTAAATTAAATTCGTTGGGATTGATTTGCGCTCGTTCTGCAGTTGTTGCTATTTTTAAGCGTTAAAGGTGGAAAGCTGTCATTTTAAGTGCTTGAAAATTTATGGGATCTTAAATCTAATTGGTTGAAATTGGCATGGGCGTTATTGGTCCATTAGTTAGAAGTAAAAGTAATAACGCTTTTAAACCGCTAATTAATAGAATGAAAAGGCGTTTGGCTAACAGATTTTTTAGATTTAATTTATATTGATTGCTGGTTTTACGTTGACTAAAAGTTGGTCCGTGGACTAGCAATAGATTGTGTAGAAATATTAATTTAGCCCACATGTTAGTGCCCTTTAAGTTTTAAATATTGATGGTAGTACAAGCGCTATTTTAAGAAAAAGCTAGGGTTAGTATCCAAATTGTGCTTTTATTGTTCGGTTGGTCGCACGATTTTAATTGACAAGTTAAATTAGTTGCCTATACTTTTAATTGATATAGTTGTATTTACAATACTAAATTACTTAAGGAGTGAAAATATAATGAAAAAAGCACTAGTTACTGGCGCAAACAAAGGAATTGGTTTTGAAATTGCGAAACAATTAGGCAATAATGGTTATTTTGTTTTAGTTGGTGCCCGCAATGTTCAACGAGGTAAGGCCGCCGTTGAACGCTTGCTGGCGAGTGGCTTGGCTGCTGATCAGGTTGAATTACTGCCCTTAGATATTGCAAACGCAACTTCACGGAAGCAGGCAAGGGATGTTATTCAGGCCAAGCACGCTGATCTGAGTTTATTAGTGAACAGCGCCGGGGCTGCAGGTGACATGAAGCCAGCACTGGAGACTTCCGCGGCAGAAATTCAGTCCTTATTGGACGTTAATTTATTTGGTACGTTTGAATTCACTAAATTAATGGTGCCAATCTTAGAAGCAAATAACGGTCGGATTGCTGATATTACAGGGCCATTTGAAGCAGCATTGCAATTCAGTCCAGCGGCCTATTCAATTTCCAAAGTCGCATTAAACGCTTCAATTTTAAATTTAGCGGCTAATTTTGAAAATAAAAAGATGGCACTTGAAATTTTCGGTATTTTTCCAGGTGGGGTGACCACTGATTTAAACGATAATCGGAAGAGTTCGTTTATGAAGTCGGCCGAGCAAGCCGGTAAGGAGATTACGGCGTTGCTGCTAGATAAGGAAAAGCATAATGGTGAAATTCTGACAACTAATAAAAAGGTAATTGGCCAACTGCAGCGGTTAAATTAGGGCATAGGTTAGAAGCTTGATGTTTATTATTAGGCGAACTCTAGATAAATGGGGCCTTAACTATTAAAAAATAGGGGTATTTCACTATAGTTAACGAACACTTTTTAACATAAAGATGTAGTTAAAGTAAGAATAAAAAAGTTACTTTAACTACGCTTTTAAAACAACAGTTCAAAACCAAACCCCACAAAAAAAACACTACCCAAACAGGCAGTGTTTTTTCAGTACAGAAAATTAAACTATAATTATTTAAGAAATTTTTAAGTCTAAAATTATTTTGTAGATCAATTGCGGATAATGTTAATGAATTAAGAGTAGCGCAGACAAAAATAATAATAGCTTTTGAACGCCAGAAATTCGAATGGTGATCGAACGAACATTTGGAATTAGTTTGCCGGACGCAACTATTGTTAAACAGTGGCGGCAACCTCAGTTTTAGGTACAACCACGGTGCAAAATATCTTTTTTAAGTATTATTTGGGGTACCCAAGAGTGGCCAACCAAATAAAATTGCTAAGCAACTGTGGGCTCGTTGCTTAGCAATTATTTTCCAAAGGCTTTTCCAAGTAGACCACCAATGCAGGGAAATAGTCCGATTAGTAGCACAAGTATTGCAAAATCGGATTTCATTAGCAGGCCAATCATAATGATCAATAGGCCGATAATTATGAGTTGTGATCCGTAATTTTTAAAAACTCGCAAAAAATCATCTCTCTATTAGAATAGTACAAATAGGTCTCAATTTAGAGACATTATTCAGTATACCAAAAAAATGTAATAAGTTCAGCGTTAATTGACGATTTTTAATATCCATGATATTTTGAAGGTGGCCACAAGATTTCAGTTGGCCGGTGGAGTAATTTTGAATATTGGAGGACTGTTAGGTGAAGCAGGATAAAGAAAAGGCCAAACAAATTGTTCACGAATTGTACAATGATTTGCAAACTAATTCGGCGCTGGGAATCGCCGATGTTAGTGAGGTCTTGTTGCGAGTTTATTCGAAAACGGATCGGCTTAAAGATTTAGCGCCAACGTATAATCGCTTGGTGACGTACATTTATTTTACCGGGAAAGTTAATCGTTTTGTCTTGACCCGGCGGCAAGAAACGCTGGTTGCAAAATTAGCAACCATTGGCAATTCGGCCGGTGTGCGTGGTGCTGCTTATGGGTCAGATTACGGTGATAAATCACAATTTTAAAGGGAAAAGGGAGAACTTTTATGATGGTTGGCGGAAATTTACCAATTGGCACCAAGGACGCCATTCTGGCGGTTGCTGTTTTGACGATTTTAGTGGTTACTGTTATTTTTAAACAATCGGTGGGCGAATTTGTTACTGAAGAAATTGCTGTTTGTGTGGCGTTTATTGGCGGTACGTTGAAACGGGATAAACGATTGAGGTAGCCAGTCGAACTGTATTAAAAAACTAATTCCTAAAGGCCATTCTAAGCCTCAAGGAATTAGTTTTTTCTTCTTTGGATTTCTCGATTAATTGTGTTGGCAGTTAATTCTGATCCAAGTATTCCTTGCGTCGGTAAAATAACAGACTGCTGAAACCGGCAAGAATAATAAATGGTAATGCATGTTGATAAGGGCGAATAAAGGCCTGGGTTATTTGTTGTTTCGTTGTTGCTTGAATTGTGTGTGCTGTCTGAGCCATGCTGTAATTGTCCTGTTTAACCTGTTGTTTAACTTTTTTTGAAACTTTTGCGTAAATGGCCTGTTGAGCGACTGCTGAAATAGTTTGTTGGTTTAACCTGTTTAGGGTCTTTTGGTAATTTTCTTGAATAAGCCGTTTTTGTTGGTTAGAACTAATATAGCGGCGTTTGGACTGTTTTTGCTGCGTGTCACTGGTCCTAATTTGTTGTGTTGCTTGGTGCGTCATTTTGGTCTTAGCCGTTTTGGAAATGGTCAGTGCCGAAATTTGGGTGGTGGCGGCCCTTATCGAAGTTGCCTTGGCTGTATTAAGGTTGGTTGTTAGGGCCGAAACAAAAATAGCAACTGCTAAAACCGAACCAATTTGGCGAAAGAGGCCCAGGACACTTTGGGAGGCGGTCAATAATGCGCCGGTAAAATTGGCAGCACCTAAAACGACAATTGGGCCAGCAATAATACCATAACCGGCGCCAATCAGAAGACAGGCCACCAAAATTTGCCAGTATTGATTTGGGTCCATAATGGCCAGAACGAGGTAGCCTAGGATCATGAAAATAAAGCCGCTAGCGACCATTATTCGGGGACCAATTTTGTTAATGATAAGGCCGCTGATGGGTGAAAAAATAAAAATCATCACTGAAGCTGGCGTAATCATTAAGGCTGCCGTTAGCTCTGATTTACCTTGAACCTTAGTGAAAAAGGTTGGCAAAATGACCAAAACGGCAACTAAGAAAATACCACTTAAAACAACGGCCAGAACGGCGCCAGTAAATTGGCGATTTTGGAAAAGTTCTAATGGTACCATGGGTTCTTTAACGTGTTGCTCAACAAGTAGAAATAAAATAAGGGCGAATAGGCTAGTACCGAGTAGGCCAATAATGGCGGTACTTGACCAGCCCCAGGCACTGCCTTTGATTAAGGCCAGTGTGAGTGAAAAAAGTAGGATCATTGATAACAGCATGCCCGGGAAATCAATTTGAGCATTGCTGTGCAGTTCTTGTTTAAACGTTAATAGTGTGGCACATAAAATAAGGGCCAAAATAATCAACGGAATATTAATGAAAAAGACCCAGCGCCAACCTAAGTATTGGGTCACAATACCGCCAACCGTGGGACCAAGCGCTGCGGCCAATCCTTGCGTTACACCCAACGTCGCCACGGCGCCAGTTCGGTGGGAGAGATCCGTTGTGGAAATACCAATTGTCATGCTGGCCGGGAAAATAATCGCGGCACCTAGGCTTTGCACACAACGACCAATAATTAGGTTAGCTGCGTCATTGGCAAATCCGGAAAGCGCCGAACCAATAATAAAAACAAGTAGTCCACAAATGTAGACCTTGTTTCGACCGAGAATGTCGGCCAGACGACCTAACGGAATTGTAAAAACAGCAAAGGTAATCGTGTAAACATTGAGTGCCCAGGAAAGCTGTTCTAAATTAACATTTAGGCCAGTTTGGATTGCTGGTAGCGCAATATTCATAACGGTTGTGTCTAACATACATAGAAAAATACCAATGGCCATCGCAAAAACGGTCAATTTTGCTTTAAAGTTCATATTATTGATGAACCTCCTTTGTTATTAAAAAATCGGCAATTAAAGAGTGGCACGGAATTATTTTCCTAACTAATTTGGCCCAAATATGTTTGAAAAAGAACTTCCTGTACTTTTTGGGCGACGTTAGGTGTGTTTGAGCTTAATTTATGGCACCTCTAATCATTGCTGGTTTGTAGAATAACATCGGTGTATAGTTAATTTAAATACATTGATTACAAAAGGGGCCAATTTGTCAACTATGACACCTAAAGAATTAAAAAATAAAAAATTACTTGATAGCTTTAACGCGTTAATTGGCCTGTTGAAAGAGAAAAAGTTAACGGCCATTTCAGTGACTGAGTTTTGTGTAACGGCCCAGGTTTCTAGGACCTATTATTACCATAACTTCAGCTCGTTCGAGGATATTATTAGTCAATATGAGATTTTGAGCATTATTCAATATATGCGCGGTTTACCGAATAAAATCCATTTAACAGTTGCGACTATGCTTACCCATTATTTTCAACTGGCAGCAAATGCGGCGGACGCTCAACTCGTATTAATTAATAATGGCAAAGAATCTGTCCTGATCAATGCCTTTACGACAGCGTACCTTTACCTATTAAAAAATGATATTATCTTAAAAAGTAGTCATAAACGACTTGAACAAAAGTATTGGGCCGAGTTTATGGCGGGTGCCGTTATCAATATGTCGGTTCGGTGGCTGCAAGAAGGAATGCCGGAGACACCAGAATATATGGGCAAATTAGTGGCTGCGTTTGTTCATTCAAAATAGAATCGAGCTATCCAAAGTTTTGATTTCGGCCGGATTTAAAAATAATGGGCCCGTTTATTACCGGCCATATTCAGAAAAGTCATATATAATTGACATTAGTCTTAATTGTCAGATATAATGTACTTAAATGAAGGAGATGGCCTGGGTGGCACCGAATCGAGTACGCTACTACCGTAGAAAAAAAGGGTTAACACAGCTTACTTTGGCACGGGCAATCGGGGTTTCGCGACAAACAATTAATTTGATTGAAAATGACAAATATAATCCGTCATTAGATTTGATTATTAAGTTGGCTAAGGTGTTAGGGACGGACTTGAATTCACTATTTTGGGGGTAATTAGTATGCGTAAGCGCCTATATCAGTGGTTTGTTGGGGTATCTGAAGAACGGGATGAACGACAATTAAGTGAACTCCACCGGACAATGGCGGATTGTTTGTTGGGCATTTACATAATTAGTCTCGTTTACTTAGGAGCGCGTTGTATATACATTGTTGTCAACCAAACTTCATTTCCACTGGATTTGGTAGCAATTTTAATATTAACGTTGGCTATCTCAGGTTACATGGGTTTTCAGATTATTTATCATCGCTTGGATGAAGTGGATGTTCAAAATCGTGATCAGCTAAAAGTTAAACGACGTAGGTTACTACTTAAAAGTGGCTGTCAGGCCGGCTATTTTGCGCTCGGCTTATTTGGTCTGGATGTCTTTTTTGGGAGTCAAATTAATGGTCATATGATTTTCGGCCACATAATTGGTGGGGTTATTTTTGGCCTTCTAATGTATGCAATAGGCCGTTGGCGTTATCGATTGTAGAGTGAAAAGAATTTAGCATATTTTAATTAAACTGTATCTGCTTTGCGTAATTGCGTTTTCTTGAATCCCTCTAAATTAATTGCTAAAATAAACGAATCAACTCAGGAGGTGGCAAGATGCGGCAGGTTCAGTTTTACGGTGCGATATCGCTTGATGGTTACCTGGCGACCAAGGAAAATAATATGCAGCGGTTATTTGATACCGCGGGTGGTGAGAGTGCCAATACTGCTGAATTTATGGCTCAGATTGATACGACAATTATGGGGCGTAAAACTTATGCTATCACTAAGAAATTAATGAATAACGCACCTTTGTTTCCGGATAAAACCAATTACGTATTATCACGAACACGGCAAGGTCAAGAATCTGATGCCATTTATTCGCAGGAGTCACCGGTCACGTTGGTAAAAAAATTACGGCAAACTGCTGGCGAGAACATTTGGATTGTCGGCGGTGGTCAGATCGTGGCTGACTTGGTGGCGGCCGATTTGATTGATGCATGGTGGATTCAGATTGCGCCGGTATTGTTAGGCGATGGTATTCGCCTATTTCCAAAGGGTGATTACGGTACTCGTCTAGACGTAGTGGCAGTAAAACAGTATGACCAGTTGATGGAATTGCAGTTGCGGCGTAAAACAGGGCGTAAGTGAATAACAAATTACTAAAAATATTAGATCAACAAAGAGGCCAGGACAAGGGTCCTAGTCTCTTATTGTTGCTGAACATTATTCTAGAACGTAAACCCAAAACCGACCTTTGTCCCACTCCGTCGTTTTGTTATTTTTTTACACCGGAATATTTTACACTGAGAAACCAGGCTGGAATTAAGGCCAGCAAGGTAATGGCAATCGACCACATGAAGGCCGTATTGTAAGAAGTTGTCAGGTGTGGGATCGTTGGCAGTTTACCGGTTAGGCTATGAGCCATTACGGTAGCAAGGATGGCGGTCCCAAAGGCGCTACCGATGTTTTGGAACATGCGGGTAGCGGTGGTGGCTTCAGGAATTTGTGCGGGACTAAGGCCGGTATAGGAATCCGCCATAATTGGAATGGTAAAGGCGCCAACTGCAGCACCGCGGACGAATAGGCTGGCCAGTAAGAACCACTTGTTTGTCGTGCTACCGGCAAAGGCAAATGGTAGTGTGCTGAAGGTGGCGATCAGGATGCCAACTACCACCACCCAGCGGGCACCAATTCGATCGGTAAGTTTGCCGACTTGCGTTCAGGTTAGCAACATGCCTAATCCTTGGGGAATTAAATAAATACCGGCCCAAACAACGCTTAAGCCGCGGATGTTTTGAAAATAAAGCGGAAGTAGGAACATGGCGCCGTTTAACGTGATTCCAGACATAAGTAACAGGATTGACGCCGCTGAAAAACTTCGTGTTTTAAATAAATTTAAATTAACTAGTGCTCGTTTTGGTAAAACAAGGGCGTAAATAACGTAACCAATCAAGCAAGTCAGACCGATTCCTAGTGGCCATAGAACAGAACTCTGATCCAATTTGGCAGTATGACTAAATTTGGTGATGCCCAAAATAAAACCGGTAAATAGTCCGGCAAAAAGGATAATACTGGGAAAATCAAGTCGCTTGCCCGGTTGGGTTGGGTTAAACTTAGGTAGCCAGATGATTAGCGCGGTCATTGAGATTAGCACAATTGGGATATTAATGTAAAAAATCCAGTGCCAGTTTAATTGATCTATAATGAAACCACCAATTGTTGGGCCTAAGATCGGCATTAAAACGGCGGGCAGGCCAACGATCGACATTAATTTACCTAAATCTTTACCGTTTGCGGCGCGAACGATTAAGGTTGTCAGGAGTGGGACGATAATGCCGGCCGCGGCGCCCTGAATAATTCGACCAATAATGAGGCCGGTGATAGTCGTCGAAATACCGGAAACGACTGAACCGAGTAAGAAACCGGCAGAGGCCCAGAGGTACAGCTGTTTGCCACTAATCCAATCAATGGCCCAGCCAGCGATGGGAACAGTGATGCCCATTGCCAGTACATAAACGGTGACCACCCACTGTACGTTGCTGACTGAAGTGTTAAGATTTTGCGTGATGGCATTGACGGCAATATTGGCCATGGTGGAATCCAGCATGGGGGCGATGGCGCCGACGACTAGAATCGCGCAGGTAGCAATGATCGATTTATTTTTTGGTGCTGTTGTTTGTGATTGCATAGTAGACCTTCTTTAAATTTAATTTTGGTTTAAGGCGGCAAGTCCAATCGCACTACCCTAGTGGCCAGTCAGATCATTTTGTTATTAATTAGTCTAAAAGATTCTTTTATAAGATACGCACGTATCTACAATTGAGAATGATATAATAGATTTAAACGAAAAGCAAGTAAAGTTGGTGAAAAAATGGCGGAAATTAAACGGCCTACCCGTAGACGGGGAAAAGAACTGGAAAATGAACTGTTGAAAGCGGCCTGGACTGAATTTAAGGCGAAGGGTTACGATCAATTGACGATGGAAGGTGTAGCGGCCTGCGCGCACACTACTAAAACGGTGTTGTACCGGCGTTGGCCCAAAAAATCGCTGCTGTTAATTGCGGCCTTTAAAAAGTTTGGACCACGGATTGAGTCACCCGATACCGATACTGGCTCACTACGGGAAGATCTTTTTAATTTATTAGGTGCGCCTTTAAAAAGTTTTGCGGCCCTGGGTGAGGCGACAGTTCGCGGCTTAGTCGCTGATCAAATTGGCCAGCAAATTGGTGATGTATTTGGCTTGGTTACGTCCAATACAGGAACTAGAAAATACGTGGTTGCGATCTTAAAGCAGGCGGATCAACGGGGCGACATTAAGCTGGTCAATTTAAGTGAACGGGCCATAAATTTACCAGCCATGTTATTGCTGGATGAAATCCTGGCGACAGGCTTCCTTACGCAAGCTGGCTTGTACGCCATGATTGATGAGATTTTAATGCCAGTGTTGCTGGCCAGTAAACAGGAAAAGTCTAATTAGAGCTTTTTTAAAAGGATAGCTGCCTTAATCTTTTCTAGCACTGATTAGGATTATAATCTTTTGCATTGCACAGAAATGGTCGTGCCAGAGTTTACTTTGGCGCGATCATTTTTATGTATTTTATTTTAATTTAGGCCTGCTGTGGTTGCTGCCAATGTTCAAATAATCTGAATTAGGATTAATCATTTGCAGACACCGCCTAACACCGTGTTGTAAGAGAACGTTATTATTTGGGTTGATTAGATTGAATGAAACTAATTACTGGCCTAAAATCCGTACTTGGATAAAAATTTGAGTTGCCGGATTCTTTTTTAGCAAGTAAAGTTGTATTTTGCTGAAAAATAACGTTGTGCGTGGGCCGCGGTGGGGCGTCAAAATAGACCTAAAATATTGAACTTTTTAATAATTAAAGGCTAAAAATATTTGCTATGGAGTACAGACCAGGGTTTATACTATGGTCAATCAAGAATGAATCTGGTGCTTGACCGCAGTATTTTTAGTCAATAAAAGGTTTTTTGCAGATGGTAGTAACCTGATTTATTTCAGAAAGGTTCGGATAGTAGACCGTCTGCAGAAATCGAATTGGTGCGGTAGTAACGTGATTTATTTCAAGACTTGTGGTCAGAAGTCAAGTAGGTGATACGTAAAATATTGATAGTTCTAATTGTGAGGAGAGTATACTTCCCC
>NZ_RHNQ01000020.1 GCF_003946275.1 Loigolactobacillus backii | reverse complement strand
CTTTTTTATTTTTCTGATTTTCAAAACAGACAAAAAACCGGTATTAGTTATTCACCAATACCAGAAAGTGTAGACCCCTTTTTTTGTTAGGAGTGAAACCAGTTGCGAAAAATAGCGTTAACTAGTGATAACCATTTTGATGTGAATAAACTAGATACCACAGCGATTCGTGCGCAGCAAGTTGATTATTTGCTTGCTAACGACTACGACGATTATCTGATTGCCGGCGATCTTTTTAATGATTTTCAGGAGAGTCTCTTATTCGTGGAAAAGCTGGCCACCGAAATGGCCGGAAAATGCCGGGTTTTCTTCATTGCGGGTAATCACGATATGGTTCGTGGCGTGACTTTTGCCGAACTCCAGAGTGATCTTAGTCCCAATTACGTTCATCAGAAAACGATCACTTTCCCCGGAACCAATTACGTACTTATTGGTAATAATGGTTGGTATGATTATAGCTTTGCCGATCAAGCAGTTGGTGAAAGTCAAGCCGCTTTTGAAAAATGGAAACGGGCTTACTGGATTGATGGTGTGATTGAGCAGCCAATTAGCGATCCTGAGCGCATGCAACTGGTTTTAAACCAGACACACCAGGATCTGGAAAAGGCGCGCCAACAACGCAAGCAAGTTCTTTATATGACACATTTTGTTCCCCGGCGTGATTATATTAGCTACCAAACAACTTCGCGAATCTGGCGCATGGCCAACGCAGTGATGGGTTCCTGGCACTTAGGGGCGCTATTGGAGGCCTATCAGGTTGAGACTGTTTTGTTTGGCCACACCCACACAAAGTTTCAACCACGGCAGTTTGGTCAAACCACTTATTTATGCAAGCCCGTTGGTTACGGGTTAAAACGGTTAAATGAATGGAAATCTAGTTCAAACTTTATGGGTGAGTGGCGCGCTTGCCTGCAAACTAAGTATTTAGCGACTGCAACTAAGAAATAATTCGGGAACAGGTCTTGCAATTAAAGTGAATTTTCGGTATCATAATATTTGTTGAAAAACACATGGAGGAGTAGCGAAGTGGCTAAACGTGGCGGACTGTAAATCCGCTCCTTCGGGTTCGGTGGTTCGAATCCACTCTCCTCCATTTTTTTGATTGGGATATAGCCAAGTGGTAAGGCAACAGACTTTGACTCTGTCATGCGCTGGTTCGAATCCAGCTATCCCAGTTAACCGAGAATGGGGCAAAAGTCAGTTTTGGGTTCACTGCGTAACATAAGCTAATCCAACAACTATACTGTGGCTATTGGAAGCACGTGAACCCAGACTTTTGGCGCACGTTCTAGAATAATGATCAGAAACTATAAGCGGCTAGGACCTTTGTCCCGGCCGCTTTTTTTTGTGGGCTGGTTAGCGCGTATCCCAAAGGTAGTTTAACAGGCCACACATTAGTAAGGCGGAATCTGTTAGGTTGATCATGTGCCAAGCAGCAGAATCTGGATTCGCACCACAGTTAATAAAGGATTCCGGAAAAATAATTCTTGGGCCAAACTTGGATCACTTTTGATTCTATTTGACAGTTCTTTGAAATTTGGCTACGCTCAGGATAGTTAAATCGAGGACGACTGGCAAATAGTTAAGAAGTCGCTAACGGTCAATTGCAAGTCTTCATTTTTTATAGCGTGAGGATGAGGCATTGTTTCATTGCCAAGTGATGAAAGTATTGGCGGAGTTTTAGTTTGATTGGTGACTACTAGCAATAGAAATGGGGAGTTTAAATGAAGATTGGTTTTATCGGTGCTGGACACATGGCACAAGCAATGATGGCTGGTTTAGTTGCGGCCCAATTTAATCGGCCTAGTGATATTTTGGTTCATAGTGCCCATAAAGCACACTACCAACCCTTCGCTAAGGCCCACCAGTATACGGCCGTAGCGAGTAATCAGGCGTTAGTTACGCAAAGTGACGTTGTTATTTTGGCGGCGACAGCCAATGTGTCCCTTGAGATAATAGCATCTTTGCAAAAGGTACTCGAAGAAAAAACGCCGCTTTTAATTTCAGTGGCTGGTGGAGTAACGCTAAGCGCCTTGGCGGATGCTGCGGATAATGCTGATTTGAGTATCATGCGGGCTATGCCAAACGTTAATGTGGCAATTAATCAAGGCATGACTGCTTTGGTTGCCAACGAAGTGACGCCAGAGGCAGATCTGGCTAAGGCTAAGGCGATTTTTGCTGCTTTAGGAAAAATTCAATTTATAGCGGAAAAGGATTTTACAACTTTTGCTGCAATTGCTGGTAGCGCGCCGGCCTACGCTTATTTATTCATTGACGCACTGTCCCGGGCCGGGGTTAAACACGGTCTTAACAAAACTGATGCCACTAAAATAGCCGCGCAAACCGTGTTAGGAAGTGCCGCTAATCTTCTCGCAACTGAAGAAAATCCTTGGAATTTAATTGATCAAGTTTCGTCTCCAGGTGGCACGACAGTAGCTGGTTTATTGGCGATGGAAGAGGCTGGCCTGATGACTGCTGTCGTTAAGGGAATTGACGCAACAATTGGGCGTGAGTAGTGTTAATCCAACAATAAGTGAGTGGTTTAGCATTGCTTCTTTGGTCTATACCAGTTATAATGGATTTATTGTGGATTGAGAGCAGGTCAGTGAACTTGCTTTGATCTAATTAATTAAAAAGGTGGAATCTAGCGAATGAGTATAAAAGTCTTGAAACACGCAACGATCTATACTGGTGATGATATCATTGATGATGGTTTTGTTCGGTTTGATGACAAAATTTTGGCAGTTGGCCCAATGGAAGAATTTAAAAATTATCCCGGTGATGAAGTAATTGTGGCCACTGGAAAGACGATTATTCCCGGTTTCATCGACGTTCATAGTCATGGTGGTTATGGTTTTGACGCGATGGATGGTGATCCTGACCAGATCGATACAATGGTCCAGAAGATGACTAAAAACGAAGGAATTACGACTTACTTCGCAACGACAATGACGCAAAGCAATGCCAACATTGATAATGCAATGCGCGGTGTTAAGAAAGCGGCCGATCGGAACCCTGTTATCAAGGGTGTTCATTTAGAGGGACCTTTTATTTCGGCTAAATATAAGGGTGCTCAGCCAGAAGAGTACATCAAAGATCCCAATCCGGAATTATTAGATCATTGGAATGAATTAGCTGGCGGCTTAGTTAAATTGATTACTTACGCGCCTGAGGATGATCATTCAAAAGAATTCGAAGATTATTGTTTAGCACACGGCATTGTACCTGCTGTTGGCCATAGTAACGCTACTCGAGCTGATTTGTTACACAGTAAGGCTAGCCACGCCACTCATTTGTACAATGCTCAGCGTGAATTTAAGCACCGCGAACCTGGTGTTACCGGTCACGTTATGTTGGAAAATAATATGTACGCTGAATTAATCATGGATGGTTTCCACATTGTTCCTGATATGTTGGAACTTGCCTTTGATCAAAAGGGACCAGAACGAATTGAATTGGTAACGGACTCAATGCGTTCTAAAGGGATGCCTGAAGGCGAAAGCGAGCTTGGTGGTCAAAAAGTCTTCGTTAAAGACAAACAAGCACGTTTAGCTGATGGTACTTTGGCTGGTTCAGTTCTTGAATACCCGGATGCATTCAAAAATTCAATGAAATTTACTGATGCCGATTTGTACGATGCTGTTTTGATGAGTTCGGTTAACCAGGCGGCCGAATTTGGCTTGGAAGCTAAGGGTGGCATTGCTGAAGGCAAAGACGCCGATATGAACATTATCGACAATGATTGCAACTTATTGGGAACTTACAGTTATGGTCGACATTTTGTTAAAGGCGAAAAATAAATTTTAAAGTCGAAAGTGGGCCAAAAATCAGTTTTGGGTTTATTGCCTAATATCAGCTAATCCAATGACCCTACTGTGGCTATTGGAAATACGTGAACCCAGGGCTTTGGCACACTTCGAAAGTAATGTTTGGAAATAGTAAGCGGCTGGGATTTTGGCTCAGCCTTGTTAGAATGATGGAAAAAGGGGGCGGCATTCATGGAATCGCCAGTTTATATTCAAATTCATAATTCAATTAAGCGTGATATTGAAGCTGGAAAATGGGCGATTGGGGATCGGATACCCTCTGAGCGGGAACTTGCGATTAGTTTTGGTGTTAGTCGAATGACACTACGCCAAGCGATTCAGACACTTGTGGATGAAGGTATTTTAGAGCGTCGGGTTGGTGCTGGGACTTACGTGGCTAATCAAAAAGTCCAGGAGAAGATGTCTGGGGTAACTAGTTTTACGGATATCATGTTAGCACAAGGTAAAACGCCTTCCAGTAAGACGATCTCTTATCATGTTGCCAGTCCCTCACTTTCGGAAAAAGAAAAACTAAATTTGCCCGATGGTGCGCAAGTATTGCGAATGGAACGCATTCGGTTTGCCGATGATGTCCCAATTAGCTTTGAGGTTGCAACGGTACCTGAGGCTTTGGTCCAGAATTTTAGCAAGGCTGAAGTAACAAGCTCGCTGTACCGAACTTTAGAGGAAAAGGCCAATCTAGTTCTTGGCGGCGCCCAACAAACTGTTACCGCCCAAGTTTCCTCAGAACGGATTGCTGACTTTCTTCAAATTAAACGTGGTGATCCAATTTTGCGGTTACGTCAAGTCTCGTTTTTACAATCAGGCGAACCGTTTGAATATGTGCGTACCCAGTACGTCGGAACGCGTTTTGAGTTTTATTTAGAACGCTAAATCGACTGTGGCTGGGCCATGACTAGGAGCAGTGACAAAATTCGATTTTGTTACTGCTTCTAGTTTTTTAGTCTATAAAGAAAGCTTAAAAAGCGGATATAAAAGTGTACTTCGGTCCTGATATGGTACAATACTTAGTGTTTAAGTCAAATTAATGAGGAGATAATAGCCATGAAAGGCATCATTCTCGCCGGCGGGTCGGGCACACGTTTGTACCCAGTGACCCGGGCAATTTCAAAACAATTAATTCCGGTTTACGATAAACCGATGATTTACTACCCACTATCCAGCCTTATGTTGGCTGGGATTCAAGACATTATGATTATCTCAACGCCACGGGATACGCCGCGGTTTGAGGAATTATTTCATGATGGCCAAGATTTGGGCATACATATTTCTTACAAAGTCCAGAAACATCCGAATGGTTTGGCCGAGGCGTTTATTTTGGCCGCGGATTTTATTGGGACGGATTCGGTTTGCCTAATTTTAGGCGACAACATCTTTTATGGTGGTGGGCTCTCCAAATTATTGCAACAGGCGGCGGCCAAGCCAACTGGGGCAACCGTTTTTGGCTACCACGTTAATGATCCAGAACGGTTTGGCGTGGTGGATTTTGATGCGCAGCGGCGCGTTAAATCCATCGTGGAAAAACCGGCTCATCCGGCTAGTAATTATGCGATCACGGGCTTGTACTTCTATGATAACCAAGTGGTGCAGATTGCCAAAGACATTCAACCTTCGCCCCGGGGTGAGTTGGAAATTACCGATGTCAATAAAGTCTATCTTGAAAAGGGCCAACTGGATGTGCAAATTATGGGCCGCGGGTATGCTTGGTTAGATACCGGAACCCATGAATCGTTGCACCAAGCTTCTGGTTTCATCGCCACGGTGCAGGACCGCCAGAATTTTGAAGTTGCCTGCTTGGAAGAAATTGCTTACCGGATGGGGTACATCAACCTAGATCAGGTAGCCAAATTAGCCGAGCCACTTAAAAAGACCGGTTACGGCCAATATTTATTGCAATTGGTCGCAGAAGAAAAAGAGGAGAATTAAACTAACTATGAAAGTAATCGACACAAAATTAACTGATGCTAAAATTATTGAAACCGACGTTTTTGGGGACCACCGGGGTTTCTTTACGGAAACTTTTACCGCCAATAAGTTCAAGGCCGCTGGTGTGGACGTTGAGTGGCTGCAAGATAACCAATCATTGTCCGTTGAACCAGGCGTTTTACGGGGCATGCATTTCCAACGGGCCCCGCACGCGCAAACTAAATTATTACGGGCAATCACTGGTGTTATCTATGATGTCATTATTGATGTTCGCACTGGGTCACCGACATACGGTCAGTGGCAAGGCTTTATTTTAAGTGAATTCAATCACCGCCAGTTATTGGTGCCCAAGGGATTCGCCCACGGCTTCATGACTTTAACGGCCAACTGCAATGTGGCCTACAAGTGTGATGGTTATTACGCCCCCGATGCAGATGGTGGCTTGGCTTATGATGATCCTGATATTGGCATTGAATGGCCAATGCCACTGGATGATCTCGTTTTGTCGGAAAAAGATAAACATCATCCCCGTTTAAAAGACGCTGACTTGAACTTTGTTTACGGAGGTAAAAATTAATGAACGTACTTGTGACTGGTGGCGCCGGCTTTATTGGCAGTAATTTTATTCATTACATGCTAAACCAGCACCCAGACTACCAAATTGTTAATTTAGACCTTTTAACTTACGCGGGCAATCAGCATAACTTGGATAGTATCAAGGACGATCCCCGGTATACCTTTGTTCAGGGTAATATCGTTAACCGGGAATTAGTGACTTATTTGGTCCAACAGTATAAAATTGACTGGATTGTTAATTTTGCGGCCGAATCACACGTAGACCGCTCAATTCTCCATCCAGAAGTTTTCATTGAAACCAACGTTCAAGGCACATTAGCTTTATTGGATGTCGCTAAGAAGCAAGGTGTCACTAAGTTCTTACAGGTTTCCACCGACGAAGTTTACGGCACTTTAGGGGCAGAAGGTTACTTCGATGAAGAATCCCCGCTGCGGCCAAACTCACCGTATTCGGCCAGTAAGGCTTCCGCTGACATGATTGTGCGGGCCTACTACGAAACTTACGGCATGAACGTCAATATTACCCGTTGTTCCAATAATTACGGACCTTACCAATTTCCTGAAAAGTTGATTCCGTTAATGGTTTCTAACGGAATGGAAGATAAGAGCTTACCAATTTATGGTGACGGGAAGAATATCCGCGACTGGTTATACGTTTCCGACCACTGTCACGCCATTGACTTGGTTTTGGAAAAGGGCAAAAAAGGTGAAGTTTACAATATTGGTGGCCATAACGAACGGAACAACAACGAGATCGTTCACCTCATTGTGAAGACGTTGGGCTTGTCGGAGGATCACATTAAGTACGTGGCCGATCGTTTAGGTCATGACCGGCGTTATGCGATTGACCCAACTAAGATTACGAAAGAACTTGGTTGGCAGCCAGAGTATACCTTTGATACGGGGATTGTGAAGACAATCAAGTGGTACCAGGCCAATGAAGCTTGGTGGCAACCATTGAAGGCGAAAGCGGCCTTGAAGTAACAGCGATAGAATTTGGAGGGTAATATGCGAATTATGATTACCGGCGCTTCTGGTCAATTAGGTACGGAATTGTGCCATTTATTGGATGAGCGTCAAGTTGACTACCGAATGACGGATAGCCATAATCTTGATATTACGAATGAAACGCAGGTTAACGCCTACTTTGCTGGTTATCAACCGGAATTAGTTTACCATTGTGCTGCCTATACAGCGGTGGATGCTGCTGAAGAGGGTGCCGGAAAAAAGGCAAATCAAACCGTTAACGTGCTAGGTACTGAGAATGTCGCTAAGGCGGCGGCAAGTGTTGGTGCAACAATGGTTTATATCAGCACTGATTACGTTTTTGATGGTGACAGTCAGCAAAGTTATCAAGTTGAGGATCAACCGGCACCTAGAAATGAATACGGGCGCGCTAAGTATGAAGGCGAGCTTGCGGTTCAAAAATACCTGCAAAATTATTATATTATCCGAACTTCATGGGTATTTGGCGAATTTGGCCATAATTTTGTTTACACGATGCTCAAATTGGCGAAGGATCATGATCAACTAACGGTTGTTGATGATCAATTTGGCCGACCAACTTGGACCCGCACCTTAGCCGAATTTATGACCTACGTGATTGATCAGCATTTGGCCTATGGTATTTACCATTTAGCCAATCAAGGGACGTGTAGTTGGTTTGATTTTGCCACGGCAATTTTGGCTAACAAGGCGGTAACGGTGAGTCCGGTAACTTCCGCAGAGTATCCCCAGAAAGCATGGCGACCACGGCACGCGCTGCTAGATTTGAGCAAAACTGAGGCCAGCGGCTTTGTATTACCGACCTGGCAAGAAGTTTTAGGAACTTTTTTGGATGAGCTAGAATAGAGAGTGTTTAAAAAAGCGGTTAGATTCTGAGGATTAGCCTAAACAGACGAATTATCTGTGAAACAGATGATTTGGCTGTTGTAGCTAACCGCAGGAATCTGCTTTTTCAAACACGTTTACGCTAAATTAGTCAGAGGTTGGGACAAAGATCTTAGCCGTTTACTATTTCTGAGCCTTACTCTAGAACGCGCGCCAAAAAGTCTGGTCTCACGGGCCTAACTGTGGTTATTGGATTAACTTACGTTACGCAGTGAACCCAAAACCGACTTTTGTCCCACGCGCAAACACAATTTAGCCAGAAAAACAAATTATAAGACATACTAAATTCGTAACAAATTAGATAAAAGTTTTAAAGTACGGCCTAACAAACAACTAATAATAGTTTGAAATGAGAGGCATGAAATGCAAAAGAAAGTTTACCATCTAAATACGGCGTTAATGGCGCTGTTTAATTGGAAAGTCATGTTATTAGCAATTATCGGTGGTCTTATTGGCGCTTATGCCTTTAACTATCAGGCGGCTAACAAGCCGACAGCAACCAGTTATACTGGCACAACTTTTGTTTTATTAAGTGCCAAGACAAACAAGCAGCCAACAACGCAGGCCGGTCTCGATCAATGGGTTCCTGATGAATCGACGGCTAAAACTTACGCCTATGTAATGCACAGCGGTCGGTTTATGGATGCTGCTAGTCAGGCGTTGGCAAAGCAAGGAATTAAAATGAGTTCAGGACAGTTACAAGGTTCGGTTGGCGCTTGGCAGAATAGTAATACAAGTCTCATTTCCATTGCGGCAAAGGGCAATAGCAAGAACGTAACAAAAATTGCCGATAGTGTTGCCGAAACGGCAGTGGCGCAGTACGGTGATTATTTAAGTAAGGGTAAGGCAAGCCTGCTTCAACCGGCCTATTTAGAAACTAATACAACAAAGCCTAAAACGCTGGGGGCAACCTTTCAGGGTGGTCTGCTAGGTTTCCTATTGGTTTGTTTAATTGCCGTGTTATTTAGTCTCCGGCGCAAAGGTATCAACGCTAAATTTTTACAGGATCATCTTGGTCACCGCAACGTTTTTGATGTTGCCAAGTTTGAAGCACCACAACTTGCAAGTGAGTTTTTGATGACCATTGGTGATAAAAAGACAGTGCTACTTACGGCAGCTGATGAAACGATTTCGGGTCAATGGTTGGCCAAACAAGTTGCCGCATTGGGTTGTCAGACCTTGTTTATTTCATTTTCGGCGGATCAAGAGGCTGACCGAAAATTAAAACCAATTTCGGAAAATTTTGCCAGCATAATAATTCCAGTATCGGATCAGGGGTATAAGATGGCCCAAGAAACTGAAAAGATACTCGAACAAGCATCAAAGTACGACCAAATATTTATTCAAAGTAATTCAATTTTAACAAACCCAGCAACTCAAGCGTTGGTCAAACGGGTTGATGGTATTTTTGAATTAGTTAGTCCGACAACAAAACGAGAGACGTTAGAGGAACAAGACGCCTTTTTACGCAAATATCAACTAAAATTCATTGGCGATATTTTGTTAGACACTAAAGCGTAGGAATTAAATTGCTGATGTTTTGCGCTAGGAGGGAAAATTACGATGGAAAGCCCCAAAGTAGCGATATTGTTGTCGACTTTTAATGGTGCAACTTATTTAACGCAGCAAATTGAATCAATCCAAAAGCAGACTTATCAGAATTGGCAACTGTATATTCGCGATGATGGGTCCAGTGACCAAACTGTCGCTATCATTCGGCGGCTGGCAAAGAACGACGTGCGGCTGACCCTAATTAATCCCCACGAACAGCAAAATCTAGGGGTGATTCCGTCGTTCTTCCAATTATTGAATCATGCTACGGCGCCGTATTATATGTTTTGCGATCAAGATGATGTCTGGCTGCCCCAAAAAATTCAAGTTACGTTGGCCGCAATGACTCGCGCTGAAAAAAAAGCGCAACAACCGATTTTGGTTCACACCGATTTACGCGTTGTCGATACGGATTTAAAATTAGTGAGTAAGTCAATGATTAAGAGTCAACGATTGCACGGCCAGACGAACTTAGGCGAATTAGTTGCCCAAAATAGTGTGACTGGTTGTACCGTGATGATTAATCAGGCATTAAAAGCAAGCTACACTTACAAGGCAAGCGACGCAATTCTAATGCACGATTGGTGGTACGCTTTGTTGGCGGTGACCTTGGGCCAATTGGTTTTTGTGGATCAAGCAACCATTCTTTACCGCCAGCACCACGATAATGCTGTGGGCGCTAGTTCTTCGCGGGTTATGAAAGTATTACGCGGTTATGGCGTCCGTAAAATGTGGCACTCCATCGCTGCTTCAATTGAACAAATTAGTTCTTTTTGGCAGTTGCAATTACCCCAGTGGCGGGAAAGTGATCGGCGGCTACTAAATTTCTACCAACAAATTCCTAATATGACTGGGTTAACGGTCCTTAGGGGATTACGGAATTTTGGAATTCATAAAAGTGATTTTAGTCGTAATTTTGTGTTTAAGTGGCTACTTTTAACGCACCGTAAATGAAGGAGCAAAGTATGGCGGATAAAGTAAGTTGTGTCGTTGTCACCTATAATCGATTGGCGTTGTTAAAGCGGTGTTTAAACGCTATTTTTGCGCAGTCTAAACCAGTAACGGATGTTTTTATCGTTAATAATCATAGTTCCGATCAAACTGCGGCTTATTTGGCCCAACAAAAAGGTCCCCACGTTCACGTTTTTAATTTAAACGAGAATCTCGGTGGCGCTGGCGGTTTCGTTTACGGTATGCAGCAGGCAGCTAAAGTGGCCAACGATTATATTTGGTTAATGGATGATGATACGTTAGTTCATGCCGATACGTTGGCACAGTTATTACGACCGGCAAAGAAAATCTCCAATTTTGGTTTTCTAAGCCCCCAAGTACAACTTAAGGACGGCACGATTGGTAATCAGCCGTTACCATTGCGTGATTGGCAACCAGAACCAAAAACCGGCTTAACGCGGTTAAAAACAGGGTCGTTTGTGGCCATTTTATTCAACCAGCGAGTCGTTGAACGGCTTGGACTGCCGATTAGTGATTTCTTTATTTGGTTTGACGATCATGAATATACGATGCGAATTTCGCAACAGTATCCGGCCTATTATGTGCCAACCGCACAGGTTACCCATTTAACAGTTGCCGCCACGCCGGACATCTTGACTGATCAGAAACGAATTCCCCGCTATTTTTACTTGTTTCGTAATAAGTACTATACGCAAAAAGAGTTTCGGGGCAGCTGGGGTGCGATTAAAGATATTTTGGCTAATCTCGTCATCATTGGGCAGATTATTGTTGGTAAACGACCCAAAAAAGGGCAAAAAATCATGACCGTGATTCGTGGTACTTGGGCAGGCCTATTTTTCAAACCACAAATTAAGTCGGTCAATAATGAAGAAGGGAGGTAGCAGTTTGTTACAATCAACGGATGCTTACAAGCCAGTTGCCAGTCCAGGAGAGGGTCTCTTTTGCTTTGCCTTTGGACTAAGCTTCTTTTGGTACCTTTTTAAATTAAGTATGCTAGCCAGTTACATGCCTTCTTTGGCCGGGCGGTTAGTTTTTGTGCTTAGCGGAGCGCTAATTTTATTGAAAATTGTTTTTGTGGATAGTTATACGCGTCGCGAATTAGTGCAGGCGGGAATTGTGACGGTTATCTTTACACTTTCAGCTTTGATGTCAAAAGACCGAATTTTATTAATTATTCTGTTATTTATTCTTGGGGCTAAAGACATCAATTTTGACCAAATCATTAAGACTTATTTGTGGATTGGAATTCCTGAAGTGCTTGTCATTATGGTATTGGCACAATATAAAATTATTACTAACCTAATTATTTACCGCAGCGTTGGGCAAGGTGGAACGGCACGGCAGTCCTTTGGTTTTTCTTCACCAACTGATTTTTCAGCAATTTTACTTTTTTTGTTCATCGCTTATTGTTATTTAAAACGGGGAAAATTAAAGTTTATTGATTACGTTGTGACTCTATTTATTGCCTACTTTTTATTAGTTTTTTGTGATGCGCGGTTGGATGTGGTTTCCCTTTTGTTGGTTGGCTTAGCAATGTTGCTTTATAGTAGCCTTAGCTTTTTACCGCGGCAGCACTGGTTGGCTAAACTTTTTCACTGGACGTGGTTGGCCTTCCCAATTAATGCCATTCTTTCGGTTTGGTTGACGTTAACGTATCGAAAAGGTTCAACTTTCTATGCGTTTCTTGATAACGCGTTATCTGGTCGGCTGCACATTGGCCGTCAAGGTTATGAAAAATACGGGCTTAGTCTGTTCGGACAACATATTGTTGAGCACGGTAATGGCGGTAATATTGCCCTAAAAACAAATTGGCAAAAAACGGCGTATTTCTATTTAGATTCTTCTTTTATCCGTTTATTGTTAATTTACGGGCTTATTTTGTTTTTGTTTATAGTTATCTTTTTTAGTTGGTACTCGTTTCGCTTAACCAAGCAGGGTAATTTATTAGTACCGCTGATTTTGGCGATTGTTGCTGTAAACAGCATGATCGAACCTAATTTATTACAGATCAACAAGGATCCATTCCTCTATCTGATTTTTGCACAATTACCACTGACGCATAATTTTAGTCCATTTGGGGGTGACCATTCTGGATTCAGTCACGATTAGTATCGTTACGCATAATAGCAAACATATTTTCCAGGTGTTGGATCAAATTAAAACTGAATTGGCCACTTTGCCCGTGCGGATTATGGTGTTCGACAATGCTTCCGCGAGGGCTTACCAAAATCAGTTGAAGGCTTATCAGTCTGATCAAATTCAAATCACCTTGGCTACTGCGAATAAAGGCTTTGGTTTTGGGCATAACTATAATTTTGCGCGGATTAAAACAACTTATTTTATTTGTTGTAATCCTGATATTCTACTTAAAAAGACCGACTTCACGCTGATGTTACACCAATTGCAAGCTCGACCGGAAATCAGTATGGTAACGCCCAAAATTGTTGATCCAAAAGGTAAAACGCAATATTTAATCAGACGGCGGTTAGATGTTTTTGATTATTTATTACGCTTCGTGCCCTTTGGATTTGTTAAGCGTCTGTTTGCAAGGCGCTTGGCCCATTACGAATGTCGCGATTTATCGGATCAGACCCAGTTGATTAAATATGGCTCAGGTGCATTTATGTTTTTACGGACACAGGCAATGCGTGAAATTGGTGGTTTTGATGAACGCTTTTTTATGTATTTTGAGGATAACGATTTATGTGATCGTTTGCGGCAGGCTGGTGGGAAGATTTGTTATGTGCCAGCGGCCCAGGTTGTTCATTATTACGCCCGAGATTCACATAAACACTTTTCGGTTTTTATAATATTTTTAAAATCAATGACGAAGTACTTTAATAAGTGGGGTTGGCAGTTTTTCTAGACTGTGAGCGAAGAATGCGGCTACCAGTATTTTTCTGGCTAATTTAGCTGACATGTGTTTGAAAAAGCAGATTCCTGTGGTGACCGAGACGGGCTTAGTCGAGGAAACACAGTTATGGACTTTATAACTGTGCTCCCTAGTTTTCGCCACAAGAATGGACAACGTTCGTAGCAGTAAAGAATATTAGTGTTTTTTACTAATATTCCTCCTGCATTGCGGAGTAGTAGGCTATACTCCATAATCTAGGCGCTTTTTCAGGCACTCTTAGTTTAAACGTGTTTGAAAAAGCAGATTATTGCGTATAGCTACGCCAGTCGAACGATCCGCAGCGCGTCTCTTTTCGCCTAGCTGCCATGTTTCTTGCGGCAAGGTTTTCGCCACAAGAATGGACAACGTTCGTAGCATCAAAGAATATTAGTGTTTTTTACTAATATTCCTCCTGCATTGCGGAGTAGTAGGCTATACTCCATAATCTAACCGCTTTTTCAGGCACTCTTAGTTTAAACGTGTTTGAAAAAGCAGATTCCTGCGGTTAGCTACGATCGCCAAATCATCTGTTGCACAGATAATTCGTCAGTCTAGGCTAATCCTCAGAATCTGGGCGCTTTTTCAGGCACTCTTAGTTTAAACGTGTTTGAAAAAGCAGATTCCTGCGGTTAGCTACGATCGCCAAATCATCTGTTGCACAGATAATTCGTCAGTCTAGGCTAATCCTCAGAATCTAACCGCTTTTTCAAACACTCTTCAGTTAAGTTCGCACGGTTCTAGTAAAAATGCTAAAATGAATTTATCAAATTTTATGGAGATTAATTATGACAAAATTATACCCAGATGATAGTTATACGTTGCATACGGATCTTTATCAAATTAATATGATATTGACTTACTGGGAAAAGAATATTCATAATCGTCAGGCCGTTTTTGAATGTTATTTTCGTGATATGCCGTTTGGCAACGGTTACGCAATTTTTGCTGGCCTAGAACATGTTGTTCGTTATATTCAACAGATTAAGTTTTCGGATTCAGATATTGCGTATCTGCGCGAGGCGGAGAATTATCCTGAGGAATTCTTAGACTACTTACGCGACTTTAAATTTACTGGCACAATTCGTTCCGCAATTGAGGGCGATCTTGTTTTTAACAATGAGCCAATTCTTCAGGTTGAAGGTAACCTTGCTGATTGCCAGCTAGTTGAAACGGCGATTTTAAACATGGTTAATTACCAAACTTTGATTGCAACCAAGGCGGCACGGATTAAATCAATCGTCGGTGGTGACATGGTCATGGAATTTGGAACTCGCCGGGCACAAGAAATGGATGCTGCTGTTTGGGGAACGCGGGCCGCTTATATTGGCGGTTTTGATGCCACTAGCAATGTTCGGGCGGCCAAGATTTTTGGAATTCCAGTCAGTGGAACCCACGCCCATTCTTTAGTTCAGGCTTATCGTAGTGATTATGAAGGCTTTAAGGCCTACGCTGAAACGCACCGGGATTGTGTTTTTCTAGTGGATACGTATGACACCTTAAAAAGTGGGGTACCAAATGCTATTCGTGTGGCCAATGAAATGGGCGATCGAATTAATTTCCAGGGCGTCCGAATTGATTCTGGTGATATGGCCTACATCTCAAAACGTGTGCGTCAGCAACTGGATGAAGCTGGCTACACCGAAGCCAAGATTTATGCTTCTAACGACTTAGACGAAAAAACAATTCAAAACTTGAAGATGCAGCACGCAAGAATTGATGTTTGGGGTATCGGAACCAAATTAATTACAGCGTACGATCAGCCAGCACTGGGTGCCGTCTATAAGTTAGTGTCGATCGAAGATAAAAAAGGCATGATGCGCGATACGATTAAACTATCGAGCAACGCTGAAAAAGTGTCGACGCCTGGTAAAAAACAGGTTTGGCGGATTACTAAAAGAGCGGATGATAAATCAGAAGGGGATTACATTACTTTTTGGGATGAAAAGCCTTTGGAACAAGATTCCATTTACATGTTTCATCCGCACTACACTTACATTAATAAAACGATTACTGATTTTAACGCCCGGCCAATTTTGCACGACATTTTTGAGAACGGCAAATTAGTTTATAAATTGCCTAATTTATCAGAAATTCGCCGTTATGCGGCCGCTAATCTTGATTCGTTATGGGATGAATACAAGCGTGATTTGAACCCACAAGATTATCCAGTTGATCTATCACAAAAGTTGTATGACCATAAGATGAAAATTATCCAAGAAGTTAGTAAAAATGTGGGCAAAGAGCAAGATACGATTAATTAAGGAGTGACCTTAATGCGAAAGTTACAACAAGAAATTATTGCGGCAATGAAAACTCAACCAAAAATTGATCCGAAGCTCGAAATTCGTAAGAGTGTTGATTTTTTGAAGGCTTATTTACGGAAATATCCGTTCGTAAAATCATTAGTTTTGGGAATTTCCGGCGGTCAGGATTCAACTTTGGCTGGGCGGTTAAGTCAGATGGCGATCAACGAAATGCGAACTGAAACCGGCGATGAAACTTACCATTTTATTGCCGTTCGCTTACCATATGGTGATCAGGCTGATGAATCTGATGCCATGGCGGCAATTGATTTTATTCAGGCCGATACTATTTCACGGGTTAACATTAAACCAGCTGTTGATGCAACCGTCACGGCGCTTGAAGCCAATCAGTTAAGTATCAGCGATTTCAACAAGGGTAACATCAAAGCACGGCAGCGGATGATTGCCCAGTATGGTATTGCTGGTGCTAAAAAGGGTGTTGTGGTTGGAACTGATCATTCGGCTGAATCGATTACAGGCTTTTACACCAAATTTGGTGACGGCGGTGCTGATCTAGTGCCTTTATACCGATTAGATAAGGAACAGGGTAAGCAATTGCTACGGGAGTTAGGTGCGCCGGTTCACTTATACGAAAAGGTACCGACGGCAGATCTGGAAGAGAATCGTCCTGCATTACCAGATGAGGCAGCCTTAGGGGTGCGCTATGAAGAGATTGACGCCTACCTAGAAGGTAAGGAAGTCAGTCAAAAGGCGGCCGATGTCATTGAAGGCTGGTATTTGAAGACGGCACATAAGCGCCACTTACCGATCACGATTTTTGATGATTTTTGGAAATAATAACAAATGACTTGCGTTTAGGATAATTAATCAGTTATACTAAATTTAAATCATAGGGGAGTAACTTGCAGCAATATCTTTGTTGCGATAACGTCATCAGCAAGAAAAATTATTTTTCTGGTGTTGTCTTAAAAAGTGAGACTTATGTGTGTCTGTTTACTGTGACATACATAAATCGCACTTTTTTTGTATGTTACGGTAGGTAGTGGGATCTTGAAGTAACGAATAGTAGTTATTAGTGTTGAAGGAGGAATAATTTATGGCTCAGCAACAAAAACAACCTTATTACCAACAAAGTAGTAAAGAATTACTGACAAAGTTTTCGACAACGGATGCGGGTTTAAGTAAGCAGGAAGCACAGCAACGGTTAACGCAAAATGGGCCGAATTCCTTAGTCGCAAATAAGCGTAAAAATGTTTTACAACGTTTTATTGACCAATTCAAAGATTTTATGATTATTGTTTTACTGGTGGCCGCATTAGTGGCTGGCTTTTCCGGAGAAATTGCCGATGCCGTGATTATTATGCTGGTTGTTATTTTAAACGCCGTTTTTGGCGTTTTCCAGGAGATGCAGGCCGAAGCGGCGATTGATTCACTTAAAGAAATGTCCGCGCCTAAGGCTAACGTTTTACGCGGTAATAATGTAGTTACCGTTAACAGTGAGGATCTTGTGACTGGTGATATTGTCTTGCTTGAGGCGGGTGATGTTATTCCGGCCGACCTGCGCTTAATTGAAGCGCAGCAGTTACGACTTGAGGAATCTGCCTTAACCGGTGAGTCGGTTCCAGTTGAAAAATCAGTTAAGACCTTAGACGCCGGGACTAACGAAAAAGTAAGTTTAGGCGATCAAGTTAATATGGCCTTCATGAACAGTAATGTAACAAACGGTCGCGGTGTTGGCCTTGTTGTCGCAACCGGGATGCAAACTGAAGTTGGTCGAATTGCCGGAATGTTAAATCAGGCCGACGAAACCAAGACGCCACTTCAGGAAAATCTAAATCACTTAGGCAAGGTTTTAACTTGGATTATTTTAGGTTTATCCGTTTTGATTTTTGTCCTAGGTCTACTTAATCGCCAAGAATCCGTGTTAAATATGCTGCTCACCGCGATCTCTTTGGCCGTTGCAGCAATTCCAGAAGGGTTGCCGGCCATTGTAACAATTACGTTAGCGTTGGGGACGAAGCGAATGGCTAAGCGCCACGCCATTGTTCGTAAGTTGCCGGCCGTTGAAACGTTGGGGAGTACTGACATTATTGCGTCGGATAAAACTGGTACCTTAACGC
Organism: Loigolactobacillus backii; assembly: GCF_003946275.1. Lineage (GTDB taxonomy): Bacteria > Bacillota > Bacilli > Lactobacillales > Lactobacillaceae > Loigolactobacillus > Loigolactobacillus backii. The sequence continues at coordinate 20,637 of NZ_RHNQ01000020.1, read as the reverse complement.
AAAATAAAATGACCGTTGAACGTATTTTTGAGAATAATGAGTTAACGGACGCTAAAACCAGTCAAGTAACCCTTGATGATAAGGTTGTTCGGATTATGACGTTAGCAAATGATACTAAAATCAATGCTGATGGCGAGTTACTTGGTGATCCAACCGAAACGGCCTTGGTTCAATTTGGTCTCGATCATCAATTAGACGTGGCTGACTTGATTAAGCAGCTACCACGAGTGGGCGAAGTGCCTTTTGATTCCGAACGGAAGTTAATGACAACGATCCATCAATTGGACGATAACCGTTATTTAATTGCGACTAAAGGGGCACCTGATCAACTATTACCCCGAACAACGAGCTATCAATTACATGCTGAAACGCCAGAAATGGACGCTAAAGAACGCGAAACCATTTTGGCCACTAATACCAAACTGGCGAAACAAGCCCTCCGTGTTTTGGGGATGGCGTATAAGATTGTGCCAACGTTGCCAGCTGAGATAACGACTGAAACTGTGGAGCAAGATTTAACCTTTGCTGGTTTAATTGGGATGATTGATCCGGAACGACCGGAAGTGGCCAACGCTGTTGCTGAAGCTAAGGGTGCCGGAATTCGTTCACTAATGATTACTGGGGATCACCGGGACACAGCCGAAGCGATTGCGTTACGCCTTGGAATTCTCCAACCTAATGAACACGATGCGGTAATTACCGGTAGTGAGCTAGATGCTTTAAGTGACGCCGAGTTTGCCAAAAAAGTGCCTGATTATGCTGTTTACGCCCGAGTTGCGCCGGAACATAAAGTTCGAATTGTGAAGGCTTGGCAAAAACGCGGTAAAGTCGTTGCCATGACTGGTGATGGGGTTAACGATGCGCCAGCACTGAAAACGGCAGATATCGGTGTTGGGATGGGGATCACCGGTACGGAGGTTTCTAAGAACGCCTCTGATATGGTGTTAGCCGACGATAATTTTTCTACAATTGTTGTTGCCGTTGAAGAAGGACGAAAGGTATTTGCCAATATTCAAAAGGCCATTCAATACTTGCTTTCCGCAAATCTCGGTGAAGTCTTGACCTTATTTATGATGACAATTCTAGGCTGGCAGATTTTGGCACCCGTTCAGATTTTATGGATCAATTTAGTGACGGATACTTTCCCAGCAATTGCGTTGGGGCTTGAACCAATGGAACGTGATATCATGAAGCATAAACCACGGGGTCGTGATTCCAACTTTCTGTCTGGTGGGGTAACCTCGTCAATCTTTTATCAAGGGTTACTTGAAGGTGGCATTACTTTACTCGTTTATTGGCTAGCGATAAACTACCCAGTTCACGCGGTGGCAAATTTGGCCCACGCGGATGCTCTGACGATGGCCTTCGCAACTTTAGGGATGATTCAGTTGTTCCACGCCTTTAACGTTAAATCGATTCACGGAACGATTTTCCACCGGGGAATTTTTGCAAACCGTTCATTTAATTGGGCCATCTTAGCTTCAGCAGTACTTTTGGCGGCTACGATCGTAATGCCTGGTTTTAACAAATTATTCCACGTGACGCATTTGGATTGGTTTCAGTGGGGTATTGTCCTTGGGGCTTCATTATCAATTGTTGTGATTGTTGAAATTGTGAAGCTCTTCCAGCGTCGTTTCCACAAAGCCTAAAGAGTGTTTGGAAAGGCGCTTAGCTTCTGAGGATTACTAACGATGTCGATCGGACTAGGATAAACCGAAGTCCGAGTCGCAGCCTAAACAGACGAATTACCTTTGAAAAAGGTGATTTGGCTGTTGTAGCTACTATTTCGCAATTGAGGATTATTAACCAAAAACGTTAATAATCTTGATGCTACATACGTTGTCCATTCAACTACGGCGAAAAGCGCCAAGTTGAAACATGGCAACCGCAGGAGGCTGCTTTTCCAAACACGTTTACACTAAATTTGTACTAAATAAAGGTATTTTTTAAACACTCCTAAGCTAAAACAGGTTTGTGGTAAAATGAATTGAAATTAAAATTCAAAATAATAAGAAAGTATCTTCGTGATTATCAGCAATACATCGAAGGTATAAACAGTAGTTGCGACAAGTGTATTTTTTGTTGTAACCACTAGGAGGCAAGTTATGTCAAAAGCACAGCAATTAAAAGTACATTACGCACACGTTGTTGATTCGATGATTCAGACAACCCAAAATTTAACTGGTCAGTTAAATGGAGATTACGAGTTGATCAAACAAGCAATTGCCACCGATACTGTCGGTGAAATTGCCAATGATCAGTGGCTGAGTATTAAAAAGAATTTTAATGCCGGTGTTGCCGATTACCAGAAAAGTTTAAAAACGCTAAAAGACGTTCGACCACCAGCTAAAGCGATGGGCTTGCAGCACTCACTTTTAACGGCCTACACGGATTATGTTGCTGGCTGCGGGGCAATGGCGGATGCGGTTGATGCCGAGAAACATACCGTTGACGTGGCAGCATTTACGTCGGCAGAACAGCAGCAGGATCAGGCGTCAGAGGCAATGAACAAGCAAGTGAGTCGCTTGTCATCCGTACTTTCTTAAATCAAGATTAAAATTTAGGTTGACAAACTCTCATTTTATTTTTATACTTTAATTATTCAAATCAGAAATAACGAGGTCACAGCCATGAAAACAAGTAATCGTCAAAAGTTGAATCGCCAGTTCTGGCAAAGCCAACAGTAGACGGATTGACGTAGGTGCAATCTGTCAGATGCAGATTGTATCTATGTTGGCTGTGCTCTTTTAAAAGTGCCCGCATAGATCGTATACTATGCGGGTTTTTGTTTGCTTAAAGCAATTACCCACCAGACTGGGCAATTGCTTTTTTGTTTGAAAAGTATTTTCCAAACATACTTAGGTTATTTCGTAAGGGGAGGAATTATTATGTTAGAGCTGCAACAGGTTGTAAAACAAATTGGGGGCGGACAAAAATGAAACGAATGATCGGTTTAATTGCTATTCTAGTCGCTTTTTTGGGAGTTGCTTTCTTTCAAGAAGGTGGCGTTAAAACGACAGCACCACAAGAAATCAAGAAACCAACCATCGGTATTTTGCAAACAATGTCGCATCCGGCCTTGGATCAAATCACTAAAGGAACGATTGATCAGCTAAAGAAGCGGGGCTACGTCAACGGTAAGACGGCTAAAATTGATTTTGAAAATGCTCAGGGCGATCAAAGTAACCTTAAATCAATGGCGGATCGGTTTGACAATGAGGATACTGATCTTAATATTGGGATTGCAACACCAGCGGCCCAATCAATTGCCAACGCAAACAAAACGACACCATTGATTCTTGGGGCAATCTCTAATCCAAAGAGCGCTGGGCTAGTCAGTAACTACAAGCATCCAGGTGGCAACATTACGGGGGTTTCGAACCTGACACCAACGAATGATCAAATTCGTTTGGTTCGTGAAATTATGCCTAACGTTAAGGAGTTAGGTGTAATGTACACTTCCGGTGATCCTTCGGCGGCCGCTGAAGTTAAAGTCGTGCGGCAAGTAGCACCTAAGTATGGTTTTAAGCTTAAAGAATTCACTGTTTCTAACTCCAGTGATGTGGATCAAGTTGCGCAAACGATGCTGCAGCAGGTCAAGGCCGTTTACGTACCAACGGATAATACGATTGCAACCGCTATGCAAACCTTGGTAAAAGACGCTAACAACGCGCACGTACCAGTATTTCCACCAGCTGGAACAATGGTCCATGACGGCGGTTTAGCCACTTACGGAATCAATCAGTATCAATTAGGGGTTGCAACGGGAAATATGGCGGCCGATGTGTTGCAAGGCAAAGCAAAACCAGCAACGACGCCAATCAAAATTATTGCTAAGGGCGATTTAGTACTAAACATGAAAGAAGCCAAGTTATTGGGGATCAATATTCCGACACACTTAGTGAACGAAGCTTCTAAAAAAGGAGAGATCATTCGATGAGTTTAATAGTATCTGCAATTGGGCAAGGCCTATTATGGGGCATTATGGGCGTTGGATTATTCCTAACTTTTAGAATTCTAGATTTTCCAGATATGACTGTTGAAGGAACTTTCCCGTTTGGAGCGGCAGTTTGTGTGACGGCAATTACCCATGGTGTTTCACCAATTTTGGCGACACTCTTGGCTTTTGGTGCGGGGCTGCTAGCCGGGCTTGTCACTGGCTTGTTGTACACCAAAGGTAAAATTCCGATTTTGTTAGCCGGAATCCTTGTAATGACGGCGTTATATTCGATTAATTTACGGGTAATGGGTAAAGCAAATGTGTCTTTGTTAAATCAAAAAACATTATTCAGCTTTCCATTCTTAAAGGCATTACCACAATATTTTGACAGTATTTTTATTGGCCTGTGTTTAGTGATCGTAACGATTGTCTTTTTAGTTTGGTTCTTACAAACTGAATTAGGCCAGTCCTTTATTGCAACTGGTGATAATGAATTTATGGCCCGTTCATTAGGAATTAAAACGGACGGTATGAAAATTATGGGCCTAATGGTCTCTAATGGTTTTATCGGTTTATCCGGCGGTCTGATGGCCCAAAGTAACGGTTACGCTGACGTTTCAATGGGAATTGGGGTCATCGTTATTGGCCTTGCTTCAATTATTATCGGCGAAGTTGTTTTTGGCGAATTAACCATGAATCAACGCTTAGTTGCCGTGGTGCTTGGCAGTATTCTTTACCGCTTTGTTATCCTGATCGTCTTGCAATTAGGCTTCAATACCAATGATCTGAAATTAATTTCGGCAGTTGTCTTGGCCTTTGCTTTGATGCTACCAGCATTTCAGACTAAATTTCATACACGGCAAATGATTCGAAAGGGGCTGACAACACATGACGACTAAAGAAGAATTATTAAGTTTAAAGGATGTTGTAGTCTCAGTTAATAATGGTAACGAATTGCGACCAATTCTAAAAAAATTAAACTTAACCATTAACGCTGGCGACTTCATTACAATTTTGGGAACAAATGGTGCTGGTAAAACAACGTTATTCAATACGATTGCCGGTAACCTCCACCCAACCAGTGGCCAGGTTTTACTACGTGGCCAAAATATTGCGCAACAAAATGAAGAGCAGCGAGCCAGTTTTTTAGCCCGTGTTTTCCAGGATCCAAAAATGGGAACGGCCCCGCGAATGACCGTTGCTGAGAATTTATTGTTAGCAACGCAACGTGGTCAAAGAAGAGGGTTACGATTACGCAAGTTACGCCAAAATCGTGATCGCTTTCGTGAAATGTGCGCTGAAATGGGAAATGGTTTAGAAAACCATTTGGACACACCAACGGGTAATTTATCTGGTGGGCAGCGACAGGCGCTAAGTTTGTTAATGGCGACTTTGACCAGCCCTGATATTTTACTGTTGGATGAGCACACGGCGGCACTTGATCCCAAAACAAGTGAACAATTAATGCAATATACCATGGAACGAATTAATCAGAATCACCTTACTTGTTTAATGATTACCCATCATCTAGAGGATGCATTAAAGTACGGTAATCGCTTGGTGGTTATCGATGATGGCCGCATTGAAGCGGATTATGATGCTAAACAAAAGCAGACGATGACCCGGGAGAAATTGTACGATTTCTTTGATGAAACAATTGGTTAAGTAGTTAATGAAAAACGGCAGCGTGAAGTGACTCGTTGTACCAGACTAAAATCTGGTGGCGAGTTACTGCACGCTGTTGTTTTTGATGTGGTGGTTGGAAAATACTAGTGAGAGTGTTTTCCGGACTAATTTAGTTGAAACGTGTTTGAAAAAGCAGATTATTGCGTATAGCTACGCCAGTCGAACGATTCGCTGCGCGTCTCTTTTCGCCTAGCTAGGCTATACGCAATAATCTGCTTTTTCAAACACTCTCTAGTAATTTAGGTGAAAAGTACCGTATAATAAAAGCTAGAAGAAATCACTGACAAATAAACGATCTATTGTTTAAGTCGTGAAAATTAAGTGTAGGAGAATTAGTAAATGGATAACGCAGTTTTACAGCGGACAATTAAATTACTGCCCCAATATCAAGCAAAACAAATTAAGGCAACGTTAGAACTATTGACCAGTAGCAATACGGTTCCCTTTGTGGCCCGTTACCGAAAAGAAGCTACTGGTAATTTAGATGAAGTTCAGATTCGGGAGATTGAGTCTGCCTACCATTACCAGGGTAACTTGAGTAAACGCCAGGCTGAAGTTTCCAATATTATTGCTGAACAGGATAAGCTGACTGATAAATTGCGCCAACAAATTGCGGCGGCACAAACGCTTCAGGAAGTGGAAGATCTTTATTTACCGTACAAGCAAAAGCGCCGGACCAAAGCTACGGTTGCTAAAGAAAGTGGTTTAGCGCCCTTTGCAACTTATTTATTGCAACTACCAAATAGTTCGGCGACCGCACTACAACAAAAGGCTGAGGAATACGTTGATTCAGAAAAGAATGTTCCTGACGTGGCGGCCGTTTTCGCCGGTGCCCACGAAATTTTGGCCGAACAATTTAGTGATAACGCAGATTTTCGTCGTTGGATTCGGCAATATACGGAAAAAAATGCGCATTTTATTTCGCAAGTTAAAACTAAGGCGGAAGATGAAAAACAAGTTTACGCGATTTATTATGATTTTAACGAACCTCTAGCAAAGATGGTATCTTACCGTGTTTTAGCAATCAATCGGGGCGAAAAGGCCGGTATTCTCAAGGCCCATCTTGAAGTCTCCGACCGGCCGATTATTTGGCACATGGCGCAGCAAGTTTTGCGGGGCACGACTAACACTGCGGCACAGTACGTGCAAGCGGCCATTGAGGATGCCTATAAACGATTTATTGGTCCAGCAATTGAGCGGGAAATTCGGAATCAATTAACTGAAAGTGCTGGCGACCAAGCGATTGCTGTTTTCGGGGATAATTTGAAGCATTTGTTACTGCAGGCACCGCTAAAAGGGCGGGTTGTGCTTGGGTTTGATCCAGCTTACCGCACAGGCTGCAAATTGGCCGTGGTTGATCCGACCGGTAAATTTTTAGATAAGTTAGTCATTTACCCGCACAAACCAGCTAACGCCGAAAAACGCAAGGCCGCGGCACCAGCATTTAAAAACTTGATTGAAAAAAATCAGGTTGAAATGATTGCGATTGGTAACGGAACGGCTAGTCGAGAATCAGAACAGTTTGTCGCCGAAGTGCTAAAAACAATTGACCGGAAAGTTTATTACGTCATTGTTAACGAGGCTGGTGCCAGTGTTTATTCGGCCAGTCAAGTGGCCCGGGATGAGTTTCCAGAATTTAACGTTGAAGAACGGAGTGCGGTCAGTATCGCTCGCCGGTTGCAGGACCCTTTGGCCGAGCTGATTAAAATTGACCCAAAAGCGGTTGGGGTTGGTCAGTACCAACATGACGTTTCCCAGAAGCACCTGGGTGAACAGCTAGATGTTGTTGTGGAAAATGTGGTAAACAGCGTTGGGGTTAACGTTAATACAGCCAGTCCAGAGTTATTGGCCCATATTTCTGGCCTGACGAAAACAACGGCCCATAATGTCGTCACGATGCGTAATGAAGTTGGTAATTTTACCGATCGAAAGGCGCTTAAAAAAGTGCCCCGCTTAGGACCAAAGGCGGTCGAGCAGTCAGTTGGATTTCTTCGCATTATTGGTGGTAAAACGATTTTGGATAATACTGATATTCATCCAGAAAGTTATTCACTGGCTAAGCAAATTTTGGCCCATTTTGGGTTAACTTTGGCCGATGTTGGCCGCGAAAAGGCGAAGAACACCTTGCAACAGGCAAATGTGGCTGAATTGGCCAGTGAATTTGAAGTTGGCGCCGTTACGTTACAAGATATTATTGCTGGATTGATCAAACCAGGTCGTGATTTGCGGGATGATTTTGCACAGCCATTATTGCGGACGGATGTGTTGACCATCGCTGATTTAAAAGCAGGGATGGCTTTAGAAGGTACCGTACGGAATGTGATTGATTTTGGCGCTTTTGTCGACATCGGCGTTAAGCACGATGGTTTGGTTCATATTTCGCAATTAGCTGATCATTTTGTTAAGCGACCTAGCGATGTGGTCTCGGTTGGTGATATTGTGCACGTTTGGGTCTTAGCGGTTGATAAAGAGCGTGAACGGGTGCAGCTAACAATGTTGCCGCCAGAGGAAAAGCATGGATAACACTGACTTAACTAAATTGGTGCAGGAGGTTTCGTTAACCTCATTTAAGCGGCCCTTTAAGCACGTTGCTGTTTTTAACCCACGTTTACGGACAACTGGGGGCCGCTATGATTTACGTGATCACCATATTGACATTAACCCTAAAATGTATCAGCATTATGGCAAGCAAGTTTTAATTGGTATTATCAAGCATGAACTGTGTCATTACCATTTACATTTAACTGGTAGTGGTTACCAGCACCGAGATGCAGCCTTTAAAAAATTATTACTTCAGGTTGGTGGGAGTCGCTACGCACCGGCTTTACCGCAGCAAGTTGTCAAAAAGAAGTACCAGTACGTCTGTCGCAAGTGTGGTCATCATTACCAGCGACAGCGGCGAATTAATTTGAAAAAGTATGTTTGTGGCCATTGTCACGGTCATTTACAGTTAATTACAGAAAGAGGGGAATCTTATGCGTGAAATTGGAATTGGTTTGCTCGGTTTGGGGACAGTTGGTAGCGGGGTTGTTCGTTTATTACAGGATAATCAGGCGAAAATTTCATCAATTACTGGTCGCCGGTTAACCATCAAGCGAGTCATCGTTCGGCACCCAGAAAAACACCGCGACACTAAGCTGGATGGTGTACCGATGACGGCTAACATTGAGGATATGATTCAGGATCCGGCCGTTCAAATTGTGGTTGAAGTGATGGGAACCATCCAACCGGCGGAAGACTACATAAAACGTCTATTACAAGCGGGGAAACACGTTGTTACTGCTAATAAGGATCTAATTGCCCAAAAAGGCGGCGAGTTGGTTGATATTGCGGCAAGAAAACAACGTGATCTCATGTATGAGGCTAGTGTTGCTGGTGGAATTCCAATTTTGCGAACGATTGTTAATAGTTTTGCTGCTGATCAAATTTTAGAAGTTAGTGGGATTGTTAACGGGACAACTAATTATATTTTGACGCAGATGAACCAGAAGAAAGTTAGTTACGCAGCGGCCTTGAAATCGGCCCAGGACTTAGGCTTTGCTGAAAGTGACCCAACGAACGATGTTATGGGAATTGACGCCGCTTATAAAATGATTATCTTAACGCAGTTTGCTTTTGGCATGAGCCTTAAATTGGAAAACGTCACTGTCGAAGGAATCGACAAGGTTCGGCTGGAAGACATTCAACAGGCACAAAGTTTGGGCTACACGATTAAGTTAATTGGTGACGCCAAGGAAATTGATGGTAAGGCAAGTGTTTCCGTGGGACCAACATTAATTGCAAACAGCAATCCATTGGCGGCTGTACAAAACGAAAATAATGCCGTGGTTGTTAAAAGTGCGGCGGTTGGCAACACAATGTTTTACGGACCTGGCGCGGGTGAGCTACCGACGGCCAACAGTGTTGTCAGTGATATTATTGCCGTAACCAAGGATATTGGGATTGGCATTACCGGTAATACTTTTAACAGCTACCGGCACCAGGTGGCCATTGCACCTAATAGTGCAGTTAAGTCCGCGTACTACCTCGCATTAAGGGTGCGGGACATTCCTGGGCAAATGTTGGCCTTAACCCGAATTATGGCCGAATCGAAGGCCAGTTTCCGCCAGATTTTTCAAACGTCCAGCGATGGTGATTTTGCCCGGGTTGTTATGATTACCCACGAAATTAGTTTGGCCCAATTAGAGAAAGTTCAGGAAAAAGTAGCCGTATTAGAAAACATTGAATTAATCTCTAGTTACCGGGTTTTGGATTAATTATGACCTTAAAGTGTTCGGAGGTTCCTGTTTTCAGGGCGCGGTTTTCGTGCTAGGAGAATGCCAGTAGCAGTCCAAGCTTGCTTGGTAGCTGCTATGGACAACGTACGCAAAAGGGCAACGGTTCATAGTTGCCAACATTGCTTGTTGCGCTAGTGGATATCATCCGAAAATAGGATTTTGCGGCAACGTAAAATGGACCTTATAGAATTGAGGAGGAATGAAAGTGACAGTTATTCGTGTACCGGCGACAAGCGCCAACCTTGGACCAGGTTTTGATTCAATTGGAATTGCTTTGAATTTATATCTGACTTTAGAAATAAAAGAAGCGCGGCAGGATTGGTTAATGACGCAGCCTTTTAGTGCCGACATTCCTTCTGACAAACGTAATCTCATCATCAAAACTGCCTTGGCCTTAGTACCTGATTTACCGCCGCATCATTTAGTGGAAACGACAAATATCCCTTTGGCTCGTGGCTTGGGCAGCAGTTCTTCGGCAATTGTTGCGGGAATTGAGTTGGCCAATCAACTTGGTGGTTTGGGATTAAGTAATGAAGAGAAGTTACAAATTGCGGTTCGCCTGGAAGGCCATCCGGATAATGTAGCGCCAGTAATTTACGGTAATTTTGTCGTTGCAACATTTGATGGTGTTCAAGCTAATGCAATTAGTGCGCCATTTCCGGCCGCAAAGGCGTTAGTTTTCGTGCCAGGCACTAAGTTACTGACTGCAAAAAGTCGGGCAGTATTACCGAAACAGTTATCATTAAGAAATGCAGTTGCGACGAGCTCGGCGGCCAATGTTTTGGTGGCGGCCGTTTTACGGGGGAATTTACAATTGGCAACCCAAATGATGGGCCGCGACCAATTTCACGAAACCTATCGCCGGCAGTTAGTTCCGCAACTAGGTAAAATTCGTCAGGTATTACAGAATGAAGGTATTTACGGAACCTACTTAAGTGGCGCCGGACCAACAGTGTTGACAATGGTTGCGCCAGATAGCTTGGTTACCGCACAAAAAGCCGTTAAACAATTAGCGTTGGCTGGTGAATGGTTAACGCTGGATGTTGACACCAGTGGATTAATGGTTACTAAGTAGTTTCTGAGAAGTCTTTAAAAAAAAGTTGCACCAGTAAAAATAATTTGCTAAACTATAAAAGTTGGCAATTGCGGTTGTGGCGGAATGGCAGACGCGTCAGATTAAGGATCTGGTGGGATATATTTCCCGTGCTGGTTCAAGTCCAGTCAGCCGCATCAATGATAGATTTGATTAAAAGATTGAGGTTTAGACCTCAGTCTTTTTTTTGTCCATTTAAATAATTGGCCGCAAGATCTGTGCTAATGCTTTTTTAATTAATTTAGCGTAAACGTATTAAAGTAAATCGATCAATGATACACTAATGTAAATTGACAGCGGTTTATAGTAGTTATTATAATGGGGTTAGGATCTTTTATTTGATACACTAGTAGTTGGATTGGACGGGGATTTTGAAGGGAGCAAGCAGATGAGGCGTGTTGAGCGAATTTATGATTACGTTTTAGATGGTACTAAGCAACTAACGGCCACTGCAATTGAACAAGGTGCAGGGCCGACAACTAAATCAGTTGCCGCGGCCTTGGAAATTGTACGACCGAATGTTTCGAAGGCACTAAATGATTTGGTTCGTTCTGGGAAATTACAAAAACTAGCTGGCCGGCCAGTGCGTTATTTACCAGCCAAATTTTTGGTTCAACCTGATGCAATCATACGCAAAACGGCCGATCCGGTAACTGCAATGCCAGCACAACCCACGCAAGTGACCAATACTTTCTCAGTTAGTAAAACTGATTTCTTCGATAAAATGATTGGGGCAAATGGGAGTCTAAAGAACCAAGTGGAACAGGCCAAGGCGGCCATGCTTTATCCACCTAAGGGGTTAAATACATTAATTGTTGGCCCAACTGGTTCTGGTAAAACTTTTTTTGCCAATGGGATGTATCAATTTTCGCAAATTCACCACATTATTGATAAGAATCAACCATTGATTACCTTTAATTGTGCTGATTACGCTCATAATCCAGAGTTGTTGATGTCACATCTGTTCGGGTACACCAAGGGTTCGTTTACCGGCGCCAACGAAGATAAGGATGGTCTTATTCAGGAAGCAAATGGTGGGATGCTCTTTCTTGATGAAGTTCACCGATTGCCTCCAGAAGGACAGGAAATGATCTTTTATTTTATGGATCATGGAACTTATAGTCGATTAGGTGAAACTGCAAAAACGCATCACGCCGACGTTCGCTTAGTGTGTGCGACGACTGAAAATCCCGAGAGTAGTCTGTTAGCAACCTTTGTCCGCCGGATTCCGATTCTCATTCAGCTACCGACGTTTAATACGCGGCCGGCCAATGAACGATTGTCCTTATTACGCGCGTTATTTTCATTAGAGGCTAACCGAATTCATAAACAAATTCGGTTATCCGAAGATGTGGTTAAGGCTTTGCTGGGCAGTGTTACTTACGGAAACGTTGGCCAATTAAAGTCGAACATTCAGTTGGTCTGTGCCAAGGGCTTTTTGAAAAATATGCAGTCACAGGATGAAATTGTGATTACTTCGGAAGATTTACCGGACAACATTAAGATGGGGATCGCGGCCCTTGCGTCAGATCGGGATGAATTAGGCGAGGTCACCAAATTGCTTGAGCCCTACATGACCGTAGCACCTGAGGAAGCAACTGCCTTGGTCAAGGAAGACGCCTATGAGTTACCCTATAATCTTTACGAAATTATTGGTAGTAAGGCGGCCATTTTAAAGTCAGAGGGGCTTGATCAGGAGCACATCAATAATTTTATTACGACGGATATCAATATTCATTTGAAATCATTTTATAAAAAAAGCGATTTAGATGCCCCTGAAGATGATAAACTGGCCGATATCGTTGATAATGATATTATTAATTTTACGAAGCAAGTTCAATTAAAGGTGCAGGACATGTTAGGCTACACCTTTAAGCAAAATTTTGTGTACGCGGTTAGTTTACACATCTCATCCTTTGTTAAGCGTGTTCAGTCGGGAAAAGTGATTCGCAGTATTAGTGATGATCTAAAAGAAATGGTGGCGGATTACCCGCAAGAATTGGATGCGGCTGGTTTGATCAAAAAAGATTTAGAAGATCATTACCAAGTGCCGATTCCCCAGTCAGAAGTCTATTACATCACGATTTTACTTGCCTCTTTAAAATCTGATCAAGTTGCCGGTAAAGTTGGTGTCGTGGTTGCGGCTCATGGTAGTAGTACGGCCAGTTCAATGGTGGAAGTTGTGGCCAAATTATTGTCACCGGACAATATTGCCGCCTACGATATGCCAGTTGAGATGAGCCCTAAGGTCGCTTACGGCGGCATCGTTAAAAAGGTTCGTCAGGTTGATCAAGGTAACGGTGTTTTACTGTTAGTGGATATGGGCTCGTTGTCGACCTTTTCCCAACAGCTATTTGATGAAACTGGAATTGAGGTCAAAACGGTTGATATGGTGACAACGGCGATGATTTTAGAGGCCGTTCGCAAAACCGAGATGATCGATAATGATTTGGCGGCCATTTATCAGGAATTAAAGGAATTTGGGGGCTATTCCAAAGTTAACGCCGAGACGTTGCCCAATGCGGAAATGTTTACGCAACATAGCAAGGAACCACTCGCAAATTTGCCCAAAGGAATTATTGCGATTTGCTCAACTGGGGAAGGAACTGCCGTTAAGATCAAGCAAATGCTCGATAAAAAATTAGCCCAGCGGTTAGACGATGATATTACTGTGATTCCAATTTCAGTGGTTAATATGAACCAAACGATCTTTAACCTCAGCCAAAAATACCAGATTATCGCTACTACGGGAATTGTTAAACCAAATTTGAATGTTCCGTATATTTCCCTAGAAAAATTATTGCAAGGTGACGGGGAAGACTTCTTTGATCAGGTTATTGATGGATTAGACACAAAAGATATCCAAAAATCTAGTCCTAGTTTAACTAAGGAATTGTGTGAGGAGTACATGCGCGACTACTTCATGTACATTAATCCGCATAAATTAATCGATGTTCTTTGGTCCTATACGGATACGGTGAGCGGTGAATTGGCCGTTTCGTTTACCAATACATTTAGAATTGGTTTAATTTTACATGTTGCTGGCGCAATTGAACGTGCGTTACTGCGGGATCCGATTTCAGTTGACGATCATGAATTGGCAACAGTCACAAAGTCGCCCTACTATCACAGTATTCAAACAGCTAATCAATTATTACAGAGTAAGTTACAGCTTTCGTTAAATGATGCCGAAACTTACTATATTGAGCAATTATTCGATACACAAACTGAAAAATACGCTTCCTAAATTTTTGTTAATGTATCAATACACTAAAAAATAGTGTATTGATACATTTTTTTGTGGCCGCAAATGGCCGCTAAACAGCGATTTATAACTAATACACAAAAGTTGGCACGGTATTTGCTTTATAGATAGGTGTACGACTGATTTAAACCAGCTTTAATTTAATTTAGGTTAGGCGCAGATAGTTTCAAAGGAGCTTTGATGGCCCATTTGAGACGTTCTCCAGGAGGTGAAACAGTGTTAGCAATTATCATTGCCAGCCACGGCAAATTTTCTGAAGGAATTTTGCAATCGTCCCAAATGATTTTTGGTGAGCAAGATTTGGTCAAGGCCATAACATTTATGCCTGATGAGGGCCCAGACGACTTAATGGATAAATTCCAGACGACGATTGAGTCATTCGGAGCCGATGATCAAATTCTTTTCTTGGTTGATTTGTTTGGCGGGTCACCGTTCAACACTGCAAGTCGGATTGTTGCTGAAGATTTGGATCGTTACGCTTTGGTCACCGGTGTGAATTTACCGATGTTATTGGAAGCGTATACTGTTCGGGACAAGCCGCTTGCTGCAGTTGTCACACACCTTGAAGAGACTGCTAGGGCGGGGGTTAAGCACTTAGATTTAACCATATTTCAGGAGTAACTAATGCTGAAAGGATCGAGTTATCGTGACAATGGACATTTGTTTAGCACGTGTCGATAGTCGCTTGCTTCACGGCCAAGTTGCTACTGTATGGACAAGAAGTGTGTCACCTAATCGCATTTTGATTGTTTCAGATAACGTGGCAAAGGATAAGTTACGTAAGACCCTGCTAGTACAAGCAGCACCGCCAAGTGTTCGAACAAGTGTCATTACGATTGATAAGATGATTCGGATTTATCAGGATCCCTTGTTCGACGATTTTAAAGTTTTGTTGTTAACGGAAACTGTTGAGGACATGGTGCGTTTAGTCAAGGGCGGCATTAACCTTAGTCACGTTGGAATTAACATTGGTAGTTTAGTTTTCTTGGACGGAATGAAGTTGATTACCAATTCAGTTGCCGTTGGTCAAGAACAGGCTGATGCACTACGTTATTTACATAACGAAGCGGATTTAGACGTTTTTGCCCAAAAAGTTCCGGCAGATCGTAAGCAAAATTTAGGCGATCTGCTCACAAAAAATGGTTTCTAATTGAAGGCTCAGACCCAGTGTCCGATCTTCATTTTAAACAATAAATTGACAGGTTTTCCTGTTGGTTGGGTAGTTGGATAGCTACTCTGCACTTATTCATAATATTTTATTGTAATGGGAGGTAAAAAGATGGTAGGAATTATCATTGCTAGTCATGGTAAATTCGCCGAAGGTATCTTGCAATCCGGAACAATGATTTTCGGGGAACAAGAAAACGTTAAAGCTGTTACGTTGATGCCAAGCGAAGGCCCTGATGACATTAAGGCAAAATTGGAAGATGCAGTTTCATCTTTCGATAATCAAGATGAAGTGTTGTTCTTAGTCGATCTTTGGGGCGGTACGCCGTTCAATCAAACAAACAATTTGTTTGAGGAGCATAAGGACAAGTGGGCGATCGTAACTGGTCTAAACTTGCCAATGTTGCTTGAGGCGTATGGTTCACGAATGTCAATGGATTCAGCACACAAAATTGCGGCACACATTTTAGCTTCAGGTAAAGACGGAGTTAAGATCCGGCCAGAAGAATTAGCACCTAAGGCTCCAGCAGCCAAGGCAGCTGATGCGGGTGCTAGTGCCGGTAAGCCTGGATCAATGAAATACGTGCTTTCACGGATTGATTCACGTTTACTTCATGGTCAAATTGCAACGGCTTGGACTAAATCAGTTCAACCAACGCGGATCATCGTTGTTTCAGATTCTGTTGCTAAGGATGATTTACGGAAGAACTTAATTCAACAGGCCGCACCAGTTGGTGTTAAGGCTCACGTTATTCCAATTTCCCAAATGATCAAGATTGCCAAGGACGATAAGCATTTTGGTGGTCAACGTGCGCTCCTTCTTTTTGAAACACCACAAGATGCCTTACGGGTTATTGAAGGCGGTGTTCCAATCGAGACACTTAACGTTGGCTCAATGGCTCATTCAGTTGGTAAAGTACAACCAAATAAAGTTTTAGCTTTTGACCAAAACGATATTGATACTTTTGCTAAACTCAAAGCCGACGGCGTCAAATTTGATGTCCGGAAGGTTCCCGGTGATAATGGGGAAAACATGGATTCTATCCTCAAAAAAGCCGAAGACCAATTGAAACAACAGGCTTAGTTTTAGTAAATACTTGAAGGAAACGGAGGATTAATTACCATGAATTTAAACGCTATTCAAATGATACTGGTTGTTTTCGTTGCATTTTTAGCTGGTATGGAAGGTGTCTTGGATGAATTCCATTTTCACCAACCAGTTATCTCTTGTACGTTAATCGGCCTTGTAACCGGGGATTTAGTTCCTTGCTTAATTTTAGGTGGGACGTTACAAATGATCGCTTTAGGCTGGGCTAACGTTGGTGCCGCTGTTGCACCTGATGCTGCCTTAGCCGGTGTTGCATCCGCAATTATTTTAGTTTTAGGTGGTCAAGGCAAAGCTGGTGTATCATCTGCCATTGCCATTGCCGTACCACTTGCCGTAGCAGGATTATTATTAACAATTCTTGCTCGGACTGTTGCAACTGCTATTGTTCATATCATGGATCGTTATGCTGAAAAAGGTAGTTTTAGAGGCATTGAAACTTGGCATATTATCGCTATCTGTATGCAAGGTATCCGAATCGCTATTCCTGCTGCTTTAATCTTAGCAGTTGGTGCTGGCCCTGTAAGAAGCTTACTTAGCGCTATGCCTACTTGGTTAACTAAAGGCTTATCCATTGGTGGTGGTATGGTTGTTGCCGTTGGGTACGCAATGGTTATCAACATGATGGCTACTGCTGAAGTATGGCCATTCTTCGCCATTGGCTTCGTATTAGGAACCGTTCAAGACTTAACTTTGATTGGTCTTGGTGCTATTGGTGTTTCAATGGCACTCATTTACTTGACACTTTCTAAAATGGGTGGCTCAGGTAAAGGAAACGATAACGGTGGTGGATCCGGTTCTGGTGACCCACTCGGCGATGTCATAGATAATTATTAGTGAAGGGAGCGTACAGAAAATGGCAGATAATAAAATTACTTTAACCAAAAGAGATCGTATCAATGTTTGGTGGCGTTCAACCTTCATTCAAGGTTCTTGGAACTATGAACGTATGCAAAATGGTGGCTGGTGCTATACATTAATTCCAGTTATTAAAAAGTTATATAAGACAAAAGAAGATCGTTCCGCTGCTTTAAAGCGTCATTTGGAATTCTTTAATACACATCCATACTTAGCTTCACCAATTATTGGTGTAACAATGGCACTTGAAGAAGAACGTGCTAATGGTGCCCCAATTGATGACGTTGCTATCCAAGGTGTAAAAGTAGGTATGATGGGTCCTTTGGCTGGTGTCGGCGATCCAGTATTCTGGTTCACGGTTAAGCCAATCTTAGGTGCTCTTGCTGCTTCTCTAGCAATGGGCGGTAACATTATGGGACCAATCATCTATTTCGTTTTTTGGAATTTAATTCGGATGGGCTTCATGTGGTATACACAAGAATTTGGTTACAAAGCAGGTTCTGCAATTGCTGAAGATTTATCTGGTGGTTTATTACAAGATGTCACTAAAGGTGCTACCATTCTTGGTATGTTTATCTTAGGGTCGTTAATTAACCGTTGGGTTGTTGTTAAGTTCACACCTGTTGTTTCGAAGATTCAACAGTCTAAAGGTGCCTTTATTGACTGGGCTAAATTGCCAAAGGGCTCTGCTGGGATCAAAGAAGCTTTGACACAGCAAGCTGCTGGTTTATCTTTAGATAAGTTCAAAGTAACAACATTGCAAGATAACCTAGATCTTTTAATTCCAGGTTTAGCTGGATTACTCTTAACATTCTTATGCATGTGGTTATTGAAGAAGAAAGTTTCACCAATCATCATTATTCTTGGCTTATTCGTTGTTGGTGTTGTATTACACGTATTACACGTTATGTAAGCATAGTGATTTGGTTAAAGGGAGTGGAACAAAAGTCGGTTTTGGGTTTACTGCGTAACGTAAGCTAATCCAATAACCGTACTATGGTTGTTAGATTAGCTGTAGTTAGGCACGTGAACTCAGACTTTTGGCACACGTTCTAGAATAATGATCGGAACAATAAGAGGCTGGGACTTTTGTCCCGGCCTCTTTTTTAAAAGTATTTACGGACATTGGAACCAATTATTAAGTTATCGTGGTACAGTTATAATGTATTATCTAGTTTTAATTTGCTGTAGTTGAATCCGTAGTGTTATTAGCAATATATGGCGGATAACTTGTAATTGCGGCGTAGGGTCTAAATGTTTTTGGGATAAGCGTTAAGAAATACTAGTGTTTGTAAATCTGGCCTATACTTAATCTATTGTGAGTATTGTAGAGAAATGGAGTTGAGCAAATGGTTGAATCAATTAATACGAAAGTCGATTTAGTCGTTGATGCTACGTCCTATTTAGGAACAGCAAAATACGGCAGAATTATGGTTGGTGATAAAGGATTTGAATTTTTTAATGAACATAATGTTCGTGATTTTATTCAAGTTCCGTGGAATGAATTAGATTATGTTTTGGCTTCTGTCATGTTCAAAGGACATTGGATTCCACGTTTTGCCATTCGGACTAAGAAAAACGGTACCTATACTTTTTCGGCTAAAAACCCGAAAAAATTATTGCGATGTATTCGGGTATACGTTGATCCAAGCCACATGGTACGTTCTTTGACATTCTTAGATGTTTTAAAACGCGGTATCGTTGGTCTGTTTAGTAAACGGAAAAAGGCTAAATAGGGCTAATTTATCCATTAAAATCACTATCAGATTTTTTCTGACGGTGATTTTTTAAAATGCTAGAATATTTGGTAAAGGTAATTTTCAAACTTAGCCGAAGGGTATCAATCTATTTTTCGCGGTTTCTTACGCGGATTAATCAGTGTAAGATCAAATAAAATGATTTTCCAACGTATCGGGGAAAAATAATTAACGGTTTTAACTAAATGAAATGAGCAAAAAGAAACGGGGGACCGAAATGATTGAATCAATTAATACGAAAGTTGATCTAAAGGTCAAGGCAACTTTATATGCCGGGACAACGCAGTATGGTAAAATCATCGTTGGTGATAAGGGTTTTGAATTTTTGAACGACCAGAAATACCGTAATTTTATTCAGGTACCCTGGGAAGAGGTTGACTACGTGATTGCTTCGGTTGGATTTAGGAAAAGGCGGATTTCCCGTTATTCGATCCAAACAAAACAACGCGGTACGTATGCATTCTCTTCTAAGGATCCCAAAGAGGTTTTACGAATGATTCGCCAGTATGTCGATCCCAGTCATTTAGTTAGACCAAAAAGTATTTTTGATGGTCTAAGGCATGATTTTGAAAATATGTCTAAGAAAAAAAGTGATTAAACCAGTGAGTGTTTCGATTTTAAGCACGAACTGTATGGTTTACAAAAATCAATAAAATTACTTTTAGACCAAACTTTACTAATGCTATAATAGCGAAGTAGCTAAGGGAGAGTGATGTATCTTGACTAAGGGAAGATCGGCTTACCGAATTAGTATTCTAGCACTTTTTATTGCCATTATTATTATTCAGAATTTTGTACCGCTATTCGGGTACATTCCAATTGGGCCGTTAGATTTAACGACTATTCACGTAACGGTTATTATTGCGGCCATGGTTTTAGGTCCGATCGATGGTGCAATTGTTGGGGGTGTTTGGGGCCTAATCACCTTTATCCGGGCGTTCACTTCGCCTACGAGTCCACTGGCGCCATTAGTTTTTACAAATCCAGTGATTGCCATTGTGCCGCGAATCCTAATTGGTCTGGTAACAGGCTATTTGTTTAACTGGTTAAGGAAAACACACTTACCGCAAACTGTAGGGATGATGTTTGCTAGTTTGGCTGGGGCGCTGACCAATACTATTTTAGTGCTTGGCTTAATTTATATATTTTACCGAAATCCACAAGTGGCGGCAGTTTATCACACTAATTTAAACGGACTACTCAATGTATTATTAGTTGTTGTGGCGACGAATGGTATTCCGGAGGCCATTTTGGCAGCAATTGTTGGCCCATTAATTAGTTTGCCGTTGCAGCGTTACCGAAAAGATTGATGATACAGTACCGTTATTTTGAAGGTCGTAATGAATTTGACCCTAAATTCGTTACGATCTTTTTTTGTATTGTGATTTAACACTATGGAACTAAGAAGGATCGTAAGCAGTAAATAATCGACCGTTTAAAAAAGGCAAACCGGCTTCTCGAAATTGAGAAATCGGTTTGTCTTTTACAT
>NZ_RHNQ01000002.1 GCF_003946275.1 Loigolactobacillus backii | reverse complement strand
AAAATCGAAATTAAATTTACTCATAACGAAACCCCCAAGATTGGATTTTTTCTGTCCAATCTTGGGGGTTCACTTTACAGAGATTAATACTCTGCGCGACTTTTTACATACTTACATATAGTAACATTAACAAAAACAACCCAATTAGCTTCATAAGTAATTAAAGTTTAGTAAGATAGCACTTTA
Organism: Loigolactobacillus backii; assembly: GCF_003946275.1. GTDB lineage: Bacteria > Bacillota > Bacilli > Lactobacillales > Lactobacillaceae > Loigolactobacillus > Loigolactobacillus backii. The sequence goes on along the minus strand of NZ_RHNQ01000002.1, from coordinate 97,054 downwards.
CCGGTGTACTTCTTTGAGCGTTGAAATCAAAATTATAGTGTTAACCAATCACGAACATGTAACAAAACCTAGGTCAACATACAGCCAATTATTTACGTATATCAACGCTATATCCAATGACTTCACACTGATAATGCATCCAAAATCACACGCCAATCACTAGGAAATCCAAAATAGCTGATATCAACTAGTGGAAACGTTGCAAAGGCTTGCGCTAATAAATCGACTGTATCTTCAAAAAAGTTTTTGCTTTTACACATTTTTTTAGCCACAAATAACGCTGAAAACAAATTTCCAGAGGTCAATTTGTTTGTTCGCCGTTTTTCTTTATTATCGATCCGCGGTGTAACAGGAAATTGACGCCGAAACGTTCTTGAATTATGTGCACAATAATTTCGTACAGTCACCATATAGTGAATCCAGCTCTTAACATAAACGTAGTTCTGGCCATATACTTTCGCAAACTTTTTTTGATCGGCGATACTAATATCGGAATAAAGCTTGGAAGCATTACCAAATGAAGACATTTCTAAAACAACCCAAATTGGGAAATCATTTTCATAATCATGTTGATAGTGTTGCACATAAAGCTCGTGACGCATTGTAGCGTTTTTTTGTCCGCTATTTAAAGTAACCAGCCAATTATTGAATAATTTTTCATTACGAAATAAACTATCATCTTGATAGCCTAACGGACCATAATTTGTAGCAATATAGCAGCCTAGTCTAGCTTTAAATTGCGTTTCAATTCGACTAGCTAAGCCAAAAAATAGTAAATGGATTTTTTGATCTAAAATATAAGATTGATAGATTTCTTCAAATGTGTACTTTGTACCCTTGTCTGCATCTTTCAATGCAAACTTATCCTTCGTGGCGTAAAACGGAAAGCAATAGCCTTTGAATTTAAAGTAGCCAATATTTTCTAATTTTTGTATCGTTGTTTTATCGTTGGTTATTGCTAAGCCGCGCTGCGCTAAGATAGCTATTTGCTCATCAATGGTTGTCGCCTTGCGCGTATAATGTGCCATATTTTTCTCCTGATATACAAAAAAGTCCCCACTTGGGACACATTGTTAGGAGGTGTGTGGGGTGCGATTAATGCCATTTTAGCATCTTTAAGCCTTTAACGTCAACATACTACATATTGTAGTACGGGCTACCCAAGCGACCAACTCATTTAATAGCCAGCCTTCCTACAAAATGTCGGTCATCAATTTTTGTCAGAAGTACATTGTTCGCGATCATATTTCAATCCTACAGATAATACTTAGCCACCCCTAGATTAATTTGACCACCTTGCAATAGATAAGGTCCGTTAGTCAGCCACTTTAACGTGGTTATCAATAACTCGGTATTTTCAATAAACGGCTCCAACTTGTCGCAGTCTACAGATGTCAACTATGCTCTGCTAACCCGATTCACCATTTTCCAATTGGTGGCACACTGTCATCGTAATAATATCCTAGATGCCTCACTTAAATACCTTGACCTTATCCAATGAATTATTGGCTGATGCAAAAATAATTACTTCATTCCAGTAATTATTCAACTACCGCATTAATCAATTATCTGCTCTATTGCTAACAAATATAGCACCTTCTTGACAGCTACTGCGGCTATTTTTGCAGCTTTAATTTACACTTTAAGTGCAACGAAAGAGACTTCCTTTAGTAAGTTAGAACAAAAGTAAAGAGAGTCACATTTAGCATTTTCCCAATTATCATGTCGAGTGGTGCGTCCTTTAGTATAGGGTTGGAAATAGCGATTTAATCTTGTCTCATCGTCCATCGGTTGGCTCATAGCAGTGAATAATCAGTTACTAGCCCCGCGACCTTATCATATCAGGATCTGAGCTAAAGACGAATAATTTTGACTTCGAAAACACACCCCTAGTACAAAATAAAAAGGCAAGAACTTGTTCGGTCCTTACCTTTCATTTAAAAAATCATTTTTTAATGTTCACGTTTACCCCAATACTGGAATAAATCTGTTCGTAGGGCTCCATTATACAGCTTACGGCGTTTGGTTGCCTTAGCCCCATAATAACTTTCAAATTGTAGATCACTAGTTAAGATGTACTTACTCCATGAAGTTAACGGCCGATAAACGTCACCCATTTGCTGGTACAATACGCGCACGCTTTCCTGATCACTCAAACGTTCCCCGTATGGTGGGTTGGCAACTAGTACGCCATTCTTCTTTTCCGTTCGAAAATCCTGCACGGCAACTTGCTTAAACGTTATATCGTGTAATACACCGGCTTCGTTGGCATTTAGTTTTGCAATATCAATCATATTTTGATCAATATCGGCGCCCATAATATCCAGGACAACATCATTATTTCGCTCAGCCTCTGCTGCTTGGCGTTTTTGCGTCACTAACGTATTATCTACCCAATCCCAATTTTCAAACGCAAATTGACGCTTCAAACCAGGCGCAATGTTTAGCCCAATTAAGGCTGCCTCAATCGGTATTGTTCCTGAACCGCAAACAGGATCCAAGAATGGCATATCTGTGTGCCAATTGGTTAGTTTAACTAATGCGGCCGCCATATTCTCTTTTAGTGGCGCATTGCCCTTCTCAACCCGGTAACCACGTTTAAACAGGCTACTACCAGTAGTGTCCAAAGTTAACATCACGTGGTTTTTCAAAATTGCGACTTCTAAAGAAAATAGTGCGCCTGTTTCTGGTAAGCGTGAGCTGCGATGATAAACAGAACTCATTTTTTCAACAATTGCCTTTTTTGTTAAACGTTGCACATCCGAAACACTGTATAACTTAGATTTAATTGACTTACCTGCTACTGGAAACTCGGCGTCTAACGGCAAATATTGATCCCATGGTAAGGCCTTAACTTGTTCAAATAAGCTATCAAACGTGATTGCATCAAATTCACCAACAATAATTTTTACCCGATCGGCCGTTCGTAGCCACAGATTGGTCCAAATAATATCTTCTAGATTTCCTTGAAAACGTACACGACCATTTTCTGTTCGTCCTTTATAGCCTAGTGATTTTAGTTCATCCGCTGCCAAAGCTTCGATTCCACTAGCAGTGGTCGCAATTAAATTATAAGTTGTCATTATTTACTCCAATTTCTTTTGCTATTTATTTTTATTTTGCGCGTGCAATAAAATGCGTTTTTTAAAACGATCCTCTGACACCCACTAATTTTTACCTAATGAAAAACCCTCCATAAAGGAGGGCCATCCTGATAGCGTGTAAATTTCTATAAGCCATGTTTCGTCTCGTAAACACTTTCAGGAAAAATGTTTCGAGGGTAATCATCTATCTGCAGATAAAAATCTGCTCTCATGCATCGTTCAATTCCTTACATGAGACGCCCCTACCAAAGTTTGGGTTACTCGCTCGCGGGGTTTACCCGTTCCAAATCGGCTGTTTCCAACCGACATCGTCACTGTGGCACTTTTCAGGAACGTGACTGCGTAGATAATAAAATCCTTAGCAGCTTATTCCGCCATTACTTTTAAAAAAAGCACCTTAGCTTATTGGGCTAAGCACGAACACTACAGACATCGCAGTCTGTGCGGGCATGGACTTTCCTCAGCTAGCAAAAGCTAACCGCGATTACCCGAAATTTACACGTTATGGTTAACTATTTAACTTACGCGGACCATCTTGATTATTGTCATCCAACTTTGCGCCAAAGACATGTCGTTCCAAATTAGATAACCGTTTCAAAATATCGAAATTGGTTACAGTTGGATTAGGCTGAGCACTCTGAACATCCTTATTAACAGTTACCTGTTTATTCAATTCATCGTTTTTTGCTCGTAATCTTTGATTATCACTTTGTAATTTTTCAGCTTCTGCCTGATAAGACTCGTAATCTTTAATCACTGAGTCCAAAAATTCATCTACTTCTGTGGGATCATAACCCCGCATCTTGTTTTTGAATTCCTTTTGCAGAATATCTTGGGTCGTAAAATTAAGATTTTCCATTAGATGTACACCTCATTGTACGCTGTCGTTAACATGACTGTCACTAAGTATAGCAAAGTTTATTCCGCTTGAAAACCATTTTCTTCATCATTTGCCAAATTATCCGCAACTTCCTGTAAAGTATCAAAATCAATCGTGACTAAACGGTAGTCATGGGTCTCCTGAAATCGCTGAATTGCTTCGATTGTGTAGTGTAACTTTGCCGGCGCCTGTGGATCGTAAATAAATAGCGCTTGGTCAGTGTGGCTTAACATGAATGCTTGATAATTACGGAGTTGCTGTGGCGAATGGTACGGCTTATCACTCACTGCGGCACTAAACGTTGCCTTACTTTTAACGACTGCCAAATTTGTTTGGTTCGCTTCGTTCCAATTTTTTCCGAAATCGGCAAATGGCTCCATTAAAGCTGTTCGCAATTCAGGATAATCCTTTTGGAGCCCAGCTGCAACCTCAAGCGACCACTGCTCGACACCTAGCTGACCGCCTGTTATCAGCCAGTCTAGGCCTTCATCCAGTAATTGTTCCAGAGATTGTCTTAACGCTTCTTTAATAACTTTTAACTTTTTGTCATGCTGATCAAAAATACCTAGTTCATAGCTTCGGTAGCCGCTTACCCAAACACGCATGACTAACACTTCCTCAATTAAGTTTAAAAAGGCCGGCGCAATTGCTATAATAAAGCTCTAGGAGTGTGATAAAAATGCCATTTCATTATCCTAATGGCAAGCTTTACTTAAATGATGCCAAAGACAACCCAAAAAAGCAACCCAAAAACCAAGAAGTCCGTTTTGACAATCGTGGTATGTCGTTAGAAGAAGAAATAAATGAAAGCAATCGTTATTACCTAGCTCACGATATCGCCGTTGTTTATAAAAAACCATTACCAATTCAAATTGTCAAAGTTGATTATCCAAAAAGAAGTGCGGCCGTCATTAAGGAAGCTTACTTTCGTAAACCCTCAACAACTGATTATAATGGTGTTTACAAAGGTTACTATCTGGATTTCGAAGCTAAGGAAACCAAAAATAAAGCAAGTTTCCCACTAAAGAACTTTCACCAACATCAAATTGAGCATATGCGCCACTGTTTACGCCAAGACGGTATTTGTTTTGTAATTATTCGTTTTGTGTCGTTAAAGCGACTGTTCGTTTACCCAGCTACACCATTAATTCGTGCGTGGGATACACAAGAAACGGTCCAAGGTCGTAAATCAATTCCACTAAAAACAATTGAAACTGAAGGTTTTGAAATTCATTACGCCTTAAATCCATTAATTCCGTATCTTAGCGCAGTTGAACAACTCATTCATTATCTCGAATCACGTAAAGGAGTCCATTATGGCAACTAACAACTCACGGGTCGCCCGTAACTCACGACAAAAACCGAAAAGGCCACACTACTTTAGACGGATTTTTCTTTGGCTAATCGCTATTGTGGTCGCCATTATACTACTTGGTGGTGGTTTGTTCACTTATTACGCAATGAGCGCACCAAAAGTAACCACCGCTAAGTTATCCAGTAAATCCTCATCAGTCATTTATGATAGTAGTGGTAACCAGATTAAAACGCTTGGCTTAGAAAATCGAACTTATGTCAGTGGTGACCAAATTCCCCAAACTTTAAAGGACGCTGTTGTGTCCACTGAAGATCGTCATTTTTATACCAATATTGGGATCGATCCGGCTCGGATTGTTGGAGCAGCATTTTCTAATGCCCGGGGAGAAAGTGGTTTACAAGGCGGTAGCACTTTAACCCAACAATTAGTCAAGTTATCCGTCTTCTCTACTAAGTCTTCTGATCAGACCCTGAAGCGTAAGGCCCAAGAAGCTTGGCTCGCGTTAAAGGTTGACCGTACCTACTCTAAGGATCAAATTCTTGAGTTTTATTTAAATAAGGTTTATCTGGCCAATGGTGTTTACGGGATGGGAACGGCTGCCGATTATTATTACGGTAAATCGCTTAGCCAACTAAACCTGCCACAATTGGCCTTAATCGCAGGTATGCCCCAGGCACCAACCACCTACGATCCTTTCGTTAACCCCACTGCAGCTAAAAGTCGGCGGGACACGGTTCTGCAATCGATGGTGGCAAATAAAAAGTTAACCCAACAACAAGCTAATCAGGCTAAAAACACGCCAATTACGGATGGCCTAAAAACACAGGCCCAAGCACAAGCTAGTGAAAAGAGCGAAAGTGATCCAACAATTGACGCTTATGTTAGTCAAGTTATCGCGGAGGTTAAACGTAAAACTGGCCTTAACCCTTATACAAGTGGTCTAAAGATTCACACAAATTTAAATCTGGATGTTCAAAAACGCTTGTACAATATTGTTAATTCTAATGATTACGTTAATTTTCCTGATGATCTACTTCAAACTGGCGTTACTATGACAAACGTAAAAAATGGTAAAGTCATGGCCATGATCGGCGGTCGTAAACAAGGTGACGTTCAACTAGGCCTAAACCGTGCCGTCCAAACTAGTCGTAGTAACGGATCAACGATGAAACCAATGTTAGATTATGGTCCAGCAATTGAATATTTAAATTACTCAACCTATCAGCAGATAAACGATACAAAGTACGTTTATCCTGGTACTAATATTCAATTAAATGATTGGGACTTTAAATATATGGGTCAGATTTCACTACGGACGGCTTTAGCACAGTCAAGAAACGTTCCTGCTGTTCGAACTTTGGCCAAAGTTGGTATCAATCGTGGTGGTGAATTTCTAAAGGGTCTTGGTATTACCCCTAAACAGCCCTTAACTTTACAGAACGCAATTGGTGCTGAGGTCTCTTCCCTACAGGAATCCGCGGCCTACGCTGCCTTTGCTAATGGTGGCACCTATTACAAGCCTTACTTGATTAATAAAGTTGAGAAGCCTGACGGAACAACACTTTCATTTGATGCTTCAGGTAAACGGGCAATGAAGAAATCAACAGCCTATATGATTACCGATGTACTAAAGGACGTTATCACTGATGGTACTGGAACTAACGCTAGTATTAGCGGTGTCCACCAGGCTGGTAAAACCGGCACAACTAATTATTCAACGGCCGAATTACAAAATAATACGAATATTTCTAGTAGTATGTCGAAGGATTCTTGGTTTACTGGCTATACGCCTGACTACGCAATCTCCGTTTGGACAGGTTATGATCAGCCACAACAACACGGCTTAGATGCCACTGATCAACGGATTGCTGGTAGCATCTATCAATCGCTAATGTCCTACGCCATGACCAGTACAGGGGCTTCAAATAGCGACTGGATCAAACCAAGTAGTGTCATTACCGAGAATATTCTCAAGGGTTCTAATCCGGCTCAAATTGCGGGATCTGGAACAAGTAGTAGCAAGATTACCAAGGAACTATTTGTTCGCGGTACCCAACCTAAGAAAACGTCTAAAAGCGTCAGTCGTAGCAGTAGTAGTGGCTACAGCAGCAGCTTTATGAGCTCGTCTTCTTCAAGTGAGCAACCATCCAGCTCTAGCAGCAGTTCTGCGGAATCCAGCAGTCAACCTGAAAGTAGCAGCACCGAAAGTAGTAGTTCTTCTGAATCCAGTAGCCAATCAAGCGTTTCTGAAAGTAGTTCCCAACCAGCACAATCCGAAAGCAGCGCCGAACAAAACACTGCTTCAGTAGCACAGCCGGAGACTAATTCGCAGCAATAAAATAACTAAACAGTAAGAGGCCAGGACAAAAGTCCTGGCCTCTTACTGTTTCCGAACATTGCTCTAGAACGTGCGCCAAAAGTCTGGATTTACGTTACGCAGTAAACCCAAAACCGACTTTTGTCACACTCCCTTCCTTTTTGGCTATTTTAGAAACAACAATAGCACACAGAACTTATTTTGCCTTAGCCAAACGCTGTTGCCCAGCTAGGCAAACGGATAGTAATGGGCACGTTGTACACTTTGGCGCCCGCGCAAGACACTGATAGCGGCCAAAATAAATCATTCGGTGGTGAGCCGTAATCCACTTTTCTTTAGGTAGTTTTTGCATCATCAACTGCTCAACTTCTAGAACGGATGCCTTTTGCGGAACCATGTGTAACCGCTTGGTCACCCGTTCAACATGTGTATCCACCGCAAATGCTGGTTCAGCAAACGCATCGGCCAGAACCACATCGGCAGTTTTTCGACCAACACCGGGTAGACTCATTAAATCTTGCCGATTGCTCGGGACAACCCCCGCAAAGTTAACCAAAAGCGCCTGACTAGTCGCCTTTATGTGCTTCGCCTTATTTCGGTACAAGCCAATTGAATGAATATCCTGCTGAATAGCCGTTTCGGTCGCCGCGGCCATTTCAATCGCTGTCGGAAAATGTTTAAAGAGTTGTGGGGTTACCTTATTAACTGAAATATCCGTTGCCTGGGCGCTTAACATCACCGAAACCAAATATTGAAACGGACTTGCCGCACGTAACGATGGCCGCGCATCAGGAAACATTTCTCCCATTACCTTAACAGCATACTGTGTTTTAGTTTTAGATAACACCACATCATCTCCCTATTCTTTTGATCCAGATTGCTCATCAGGATCGGCCCAATTATACATCGGAATTTGTGGTCCATTATTAGTAGTGTTAGCTGGTTGTTTCGCATTTGAATCACGTTGCGTTCGTTTCTGCTTTTCCTGTTGAATCTGCTGTTTAGTTGTCAAGTGCTTTCGTTCCCAGCTTAATAAAATTCGATCCATGTACTTAAGACTATAAGCCTGATTCAAAACGGCCTCCCGTAATGCTAATTCGATTACCTCAGGTTGGTAGTGATCTTCATCCAGCCAGGCGCCAATCGTTTCCAATTCAATTGGTGACAGTGGCCGGCCGAACTCAGCCTCAATCGCTTCAAATAATTTCTGCCGACTATCATCTTTTTTTGCAGTGGCAACCTGCTGCGTTTGTTGTAATGATAAAGTGGCCAATTTATCGTACAGCAATGAAAAATCGTAATGATCTTGACTGCGACCTGATTTATCTTGTGAGGTCTGAATTTCCAGAACTTTTTTTTGAATCAGTCGGTGCAACATTTGATAAACCTGTGAGGTTGCCAAGTGTAAACGATCGGCAACCATCGTCATATCTGGAAAATCATTGCCACCAGAATGAAAACTTTCCAATTGTAAATAAAGTAAAAATTCATCGTTAGTTAGACCAAGCTCGTGAAAATGAGCTAACAACAAATTAGAAATTGCTGTTTCGCCAGCATTAATAAATTGATGCATAAAGTTGGCCTCTGCCATATTCTTCATCCTTTTTTATTTGTCTAAAGAACGCGAAACAAAAGAATTAACTAGCGTGTCCAATAAAAAACAGTAAAATTCTGTCTTTTATCCATCATTACGCTAAAATAAACGATCTTTTGCTTCGCGCCTGTATTTTATAAATTATCTAACTAAAAATCAATTCAGCTGACTAAAAACTTACGGGTAAATTCGATTTAATAATCTAGGGAACGGAATTGCCTCACGTACATGGTCAATGCCACAAATCCAGACGATTGCTCGCTCTAAACCAAGTCCAAAACCAGAATGTGGCACACTACCGTATTTGCGTAGATCAAGGTACCATTCATATTCTTTTGGATCCAGCCCAGCAGCCCTAATCTGCGCTAATAAATAATTGTAGTCAGTAGCACGTTCACTACCGCCAATGATTTCACCATAACCTTCCGGCGCTAATAAATCAGCACAAATGACGACATCATCCCGTGTTGGGTGAGGTTTCATGTAAAATGGTTTGATTGCCTTCGGGTAGTTTAAAACGAAAACAGGCTGTTCAAACTGATCGGCCAAATAAGTCTCTTCTGGCGAACCAAAATCAAGGCCCCAGTCGGCGTCAAGGCCACCCTTTTGCAACATTTTAATTGCTTCATCATACGTAATTCGATTATAAGGCAACTTAGTGTAACGCCGTAAAACTTCCTTATCCCGGCCTAAAACATCCAGTTCATAGTCACAATGATCCAAAACGTTTTGAACCAAATAGGCGACGTATTCTTCTTGAATTTTTAAACTTTCTTCTTGGTGCATAAAGGCCATTTCTGGTTCAATCATCCAGAATTCGATTAAATGCCGGCGTGTTTTAGATTCTTCAGCACGAAAAGTTGGCCCAAACGAAAAGACTTTGCCAAACGCCATGGCTCCAGCTTCTTCATATAATTGCCCACTTTGAGATAGATAGGCATCCCGACCAAAATATTCAGTATGAAATAGTTCAGTGGTTCCTTCAGGTGCACTACCCGTTAGAATTGGTGCATCAATCTTAGTGAATTCTCGATCGTTATAAAATTGGTAAGTTGCCCGAATGACCTCGTTACGAATCTTCAAAATGGCGTGAGGTCGTGTCGAGCGCAGCCACAGGTGCCGGTGATCCATCAAAAAATCGACACCGTGTTCTTTTGGCGTAATTGGATAATCATGACTTTCTCCAACTAACTCCAAATTGGAAATCTCAATTTCATAGCCAAATTTAGAGCGCGTATCCTGATGAATTTCACCGTAGATCCACAAGCTCGCTTCTTGATGGAGTTCCTTGGCCAACTGGAAAATTTCTTCAGAAACTGCACTTTTGACCAAAACGCCCTGAAAATAGGCCGTCCCGTCACGTAATTGTAGAAAAGCAATTTTGCCGCTTGAGCGTTTATCCGTTAGCCAAGCACCAATTTTAACCTGTTCATTGACGTGTTCTTTAGCGTCAATAATACTAATCTGTTCAACCATTTAAAATTCCCCTAACTCTGTTATTACTTACTTTTTGTTTCCAAAAAATCTTTGGTTCGTTTGTAAGCCTCATCTAATGACGCCTGATCCGTTGCGTAACTGATCCGAATGTAATCGGGTTGCCCAAAAGAACGCCCGGATACTACTGCAACGTGAGCTTCCTCAAGTAAGGCTTCAACAAATTCCTCAGTTGTTGAATAACCACATTGAGCAACCGCTTGTTTAACCTTCGGGAAAATGTAGAAAGCTCCCTGCGGCTTGGTCTCAATTTCAAAGCCAGGTAGACTTTGAATTTTCGGGTAAAGGAGATTGAGTCGCTTTTCAAAAGCTAACCGCATTTTTTCAGCATCCTTCTGATCACCATTAAGGCCTGCCAAGGCAGCGTACTGACTAACTGCCGCCGGATTACCCGTTGCGTGACTAGCCACTGTATTCATGGCCTTAATAATTTGTGGATCACCTAAAACGTAGCCAATCCGCCAACCTGTCATCGCATAGGTTTTAGAAACGCCGGTCACTAAGAGTGTCTGCTTTTTAATTGCTTCACCCAAACTGACCAATGACGTAAACTGATTGCCGTTATAAACTAGGTTACTGTAAATATCGTCAGCAACAATTAAAATATCGTGTGCCACTGCCCAGTTACCTAATTCCCGTAATTCTTCCGCTGTATAGAGTAGGCCAGAAGGGTTTTGAGGTGAATTAATGACCATTGCCTGCGTTTGCGGCGTCCGCATCTGTTCCAGATCTGCCACCGTTACTTTATGGTCCTTGCCACTTGCCTTAATGGCTAATGGCTGACCACCAGCTAAGCGAACCTGTTCTGAGTAACTTACCCAAAATGGTTCTGGCAATAAGACGTTGTCACCAGGATTTAAAATAACTTGAAAAATTAAAAATAATGCAAACTTAGCGCCATCCGTGACAATCACTTGATTTTGCCGATAATCAACGCCATCTTCTGCTTTAATTCGGGCTCGAATCGCCGTCTTTAATTCAGGCAGTCCACCTGCTGGCGTATAAAAGCTTGCTTTGCCAGAGTTGATTGCTGCGATTGCTGCATCCCCGATTGCCTTTGGCGTTGTAAAATCTGGTTCCCCAATGGAAAGATTAATCACGTCAATCCCCTTTGCAATCATTTCCTTTGTTTTACTAGACATGGCCAGCGTTGCTGATGGCTGAACCTGTTGAACCTTACGTGATAATGCCATACTTGCCACTTCCCAACCTTATAAATTTTCGACTAATTTCAATTGCTTACCATTTTTAAAAGCAAGCGTTTCGTAACCTAATTGACCATTTTTCTCCCGATAAGAAACTTCCCAAGCAGGTTGCCCCTGATAGAGTCCTAAATTGATATTATAAACTTTCTTCGGTGAACGCTTTTGCCAAACTTGCTTTAAAGCGGCATTTCGACTCAATCCATCAGCTTGATGGATGACCCGAATCTTACCCCCTTTTTGAGCAATAATCACGTAAACACGCGTATTATCCTGTGTTGTTCCCGCTACGGTAAAATAGCTCTTTTGCCGGTTAAACCAATAAAAATGGTCCACTGTTTTTAAGTGTGCGTATTTCTTGGCTAAACCCACCGCCTCATCCTGAGCCGTCGCCACTGGCTTATTAGCCTCGTGAAAGACTAGAAAGCCGCTTAACAAAATTACCACTAACAACCCAATTAAGGCGTAAGGCTGCCAACGTTTTCGTTTCCACTGTTCTCGCATTTGCCGCTCCTTCTTAGTCTAAAGATACATCCCATATTATAGCAGATTTTATTTTCTGATTACCGCCTTCAAAAAAAATTAAGGGTTATTTTTAAAAAAAGCATCGATGGCCGGAACTACCTCCGCCAAGTCGGCCTTAATCTGCGGTAGGCCAGTTGGTAGTGCCTTTAACATTTTTTTGCCGTAAGTTGTTGTCAAGACCCGGTTATCAAGAATCACTAGAACCCCACGATCAGTATTCGTCCGAATCAGGCGACCAAACCCCTGCCGTAAACGTAAAGTTGCTTTAGGTAACGCATCATTAATAAATGGATTCAAGTTTTGCGCTTCTAATTGGTGGTAACGTACCTTCGCCAACAAGCCATCAGGAGAATCAAATGGTAAACGAGTCATGATAAGTTGTTCTAAGGCCTCATTCGGCAAATCAATGCCCGTCCAAAAACTACTTGCCCCGAGTAAAATACCACCCTGGCTTAATTGAAAGCGCTTGGTAATTCGTTCCCGACTTCCTGTTACTCCTTGGGCAAAAAGTTCATGATCATTTCCTAAATCACTTGCCAACAAGGCATGGTAAACATCATTAATCATTTGTAATGAATTAAACAGAACTAATGTCTGCCGCCGGTTGTCCTTAGTTAGGCGATAGATGGCAGACGCAAGATAGGTCACGTAATCCACGTGGGTACTGTTCTTGATTGCTGGGCTGTCCGTCGTTAAATATAATCGTGCCTGGCGTTTATAACGAAAAGGACTGGCAAAACGTTTTTCAATTAATTCTGTCCTGGATAGACCAAGTTGTTGCTTAAAGAAACTAAAATCACGCTTAATACTTAAAGTCGCACCCGTATACACGGGCGATTCGAAGTTTGCCGCTAATGCGGTCATTACTGGCGAGACATCTAGCAGGCTAACGTGAATACTAAGACTACGACTATCGCTATAATCCCGTAATGATAACCAAATTAAGTTTGGCTCAGGTTGAACCAGCTCTAAACTTGCTAACATTTGTTGCCAAGTTTGCTGGGCAGTGGTTAAATGATTTGCCTCGTTACTAAAACGTAATAACAAGGCGTAATCACGTGGCAACCAGCGTTCACTCTGCCGATTAAAAGACTGAATAATTTTACTAGTCAAGAATAAATTATCCGTTAATAACTGATCTATTTTAGTCAATTGGCGTTGCCAGTCCTGGTACCAAGACTGTAAGCCCGCTGTTAAAGGAACTTCTAAGTAACCAATCCGAGCCGTTTTTTTGACGTGCTTGAGCACAAAATTTTGGTAGAGACTTTCCTGCAATTGAGTCAGTAAGCCTTCCAATTCACCTAAACCAAAATCTAATGAAGTTATATTGTAAAGTGCCACGGCATCTTCCTGAAATAATGGCGGCAAAGTTTTCTTTTCGTGCTTAGAATTCAATAACTTACGCAAATTTTTAATGGTTTGGTAAACTGCCGCAAAAATAAATTGTCGGCTACCCGCCTGCATGGCTGCTCCGGCAAAATTCTGTGCTTCATCAATAACCAAGTAAGGTTGATTCTTAAAATCGGTGGCGTGCTGACTGAGGTAGGCGTGGTTAGTTACCAAGACATCGGCCACCTTTTGTCGTTCTTGCTGGCGACGTAAAAAATCCTCTTCGTAAAATGTGATTCCCGGCGCAAACTGATCACCATTTTGATGACTGACAGTTCCGAAAAGTGGTGATTGGTAAGTGGTCAAATGTAGCTCTTCTAAGTCACCAGTTTGGGTCATCGTTAACCATACCAACAATTTCATTTTCAATAACTGAATTTGCTTAACCTTTTCATCCACAATAATGACCTGGCTAAATTTATTCAAATCCAAATAGTGGCGAGCGCTCTTAACTGTCGCAACTTGTAAATCAGTTTTTAATAGTTGATTAAGTAACGGAACAGTTTGATCCGCAAATTGATCCTGTAGAATAGTTGTTGCCGTAGAGACCACCAATTGTTTCTGACTACTGATTAAGTAGGCAAAAGGAAGTAAATAACCCAATGATTTACCCAAACCAGTAGCGGCTTCCAACAGCATACCTTGCCCTTTCTGCGTATAATTGGTATAAATCAGATCCATCATATTGCTTTGCGTTTTACGCCACTTCAATAGTGGTTTAAATAATTGCTTCTTCAGTTGTTCAGTTTCTGGATAACTACCTAGCTGGTTAGTTAAGTGCGTTAGTGGAACGGTTGTTTTACGTAAGGCTAACCCCGCCTTGATGAAGAGATAGTCAGGTAATGCCTGCGGGTGCTGTTCCGCTTGCTGAGCACTCAATGCAAAAAAACGGCCGGTTTCTCGCGTTAAGCTGGTTGAGCACTTGGCCAAACGCTGTTGGGTTACGAAGGGTAACTGCTGTAGTCGTTTGCTTAAAGTAATAAATAATTTGGCCGTTACCAGTGCGTCACTATCGGCCTGGTGTGGATTATCATGGGTTAAATTTAAATAGCGCGCCAAGTCCGTTAGCTTAAAGCTCGTACTCGTTGGTAATAGAATTTGCGCTAGATCAACGGTATCAACGCCCTCCAGCTCTAGTGGTTCCTGACCCACCCGTACTAATTCAGCGTTTAAAAAAGGATAGTCAAAATTAATGTTATGGGCAACAAAAACACAACCGCGCAATAAATTGACGATTGTCGGCGCCACATCCTCAAATAAAGGGGCCTGGTGCAGTCGTGTTTCCGTCAGGTGGGTTAAGCTAGTAATTACCTTAGGTAGCGGTTGTTCAGGATTAACGTCTGTTGCTAGGCGATTAATAATTTTATGGTGTTGAACTAAAACACAGCCAAATTGGATAATTCGGTCACCAGATTTAACGCTGGTACCCGTTGTTTCCAAATCTACAACGGCGTAAATGGTATCTTCATTCATATTTGCACCAAAGTCTCTTTTCTAAATTTTCTAACCAAATAGTAGCATTTTATGGACTAGTTGGACAACACATACTAGCAGATTACCGTCACAATTAACCATTAAATTAACGAAAGCGCTTCAGACATTTACGACTAAGTATTTACAAACATTGTGACAATGTTTAAACTGTTTATGTTAAGTTGTCTTATACAACAACTAATTTTACGGAAAAGAGTGGCAATATGACTTTAGCAGAAGGTATTGGTGTTAGCAATGCAAAAATCATCTTAATTGGTGAGCATTCGGCCGTTTACGGCCAACCGGCAATTGTAATTCCGTTAACATCAATCCAATTAACCGCTAGCACAACACCAATTCAATCTGGTCAGTATATTGACAGTAATTATTATACAGGGCCATTGCAACGTGCTTACAAGAATTTGGCAGGTGTCAAAAAATTAATTTTGACTGTTCTTCAACAGCTTAACCAAACAAACGCCAACTTTAAATTAACAATTAAGAGTGCTATTCCCTCTGAACGGGGCATGGGTTCTTCGGCCGCAGCAGCAATTGCTATCATTCGTAGCCTTTACGCTTATTTTGAGCAACCACTTAACCGAGCTACTTTGTTAAGGCTAGCTAACGTGGCAGAGACCGTTACCCACGGTAATCCTAGCGGGATGGACGCCGCAACAACTAGTGCCCACGCCCCAATTTGGTTTGTCCGTGGTGAACAGAGTCACAATTTACCGATTAATGCCTCAGGTTATTTGGTCATCGCCGATAGTGGTATGAAGGGACAAACTGGTCCCGCGGTCGCAACTGTTCGTGATCGGCTTGCTGACTTTCCCCAAGAAACCGATGTCTTTATGAAGCAATTGGGTGCTCTTGCAGTGACTGCGCGGGATGCCCTGGCTAATAATCAATTAACTACTTTGGGAACATGCTTGTCTCACGCCCAAATAATTTTACAAACACTAGGTGTCAGTAACTATACAATCGATCATCTCGTTTTTTTGGCTCAACATAATGGTAGTCTTGGAACTAAATTAACCGGTGGTGGCCGTGGTGGCTGTATTATTGCCCTTGCCCCGGATAAGGCCACAGCAACACATTTAATTGACGTTTTAACAACGGCTGGTGCTACCCAAACTTGGTTGCAGCCACTGGCCCATCTCAACGCTGCAAATGAGGTGCAAAATTAATGACGGCCGTTACTGCACGAGCTCACACAAATATTGCTTTAATTAAATACTGGGGCAAGTTAGACCAGAAATTAATTATTCCGCAAAACAGTAGTTTATCGCTTACTTTGGATCAGTTTTACACTGACACTACTGTTCAGTTTTTACCTAAATTACAGCAGGATCAAATTCAGTTAGACGAGCAGCAATTAACTGGCCCTGCCGCTGAACGTATTAGCCATTTTCTCAACCTTATTCGGCAACAGGCTCACTGTCAGCAATTCGCTTACGTCGATTCAACTAATCACGTTCCCACTGCGGCCGGTCTAGCCTCCTCGGCTTCCGGCTTTGCCGCCTTGGCCGCCGCTGCCAGCCGTGCTGCTGGTTTGCGGCTTGAACGCCCGGCACTTTCTCGCTTGGCCCGGCGTGGTTCTGGTTCGGCCACACGCTCTATTTATGGTGGTTTCGTTGAATGGCAACAAGGTCATGACGATCAGACCTCATTGGCTATTCCTTTTAGCGAAGAAGTCGATTTCGATATCCAGATGATTGCGATTGTTTTAAATAATCAGCAAAAGCGCGTATCCAGCCGTTCTGGGATGGCGGAAGTCGTTGCAACTTCCCCCTACTACCCGGCTTGGGTAAAAGCAGCTAACGCCGACTTAATAGGAATGAAGCAAGCAATTCTTAAAAAAGATATAAATTTAATTGGTCAAATTGCTGAGAGTAACGCAATGAAGATGCACGCGACAACCCTTAGCGCCAACCCACCCTTCACTTACTTTGAGCCAAAAAGTCTGACGGCAATGCAGGTTATTCAAAACTTGCGTCAGGATGGATATTCTTGTTATTATACTATGGATGCGGGGCCAAACATCAAGGTTATTTGTTCGGCAAAAGAAACGCCCGCAATTCTAGAACGGTTAGGTCACTTTTTTGACCAACAGCAATTATTAGTTGCCAAACCTGGTCCAGGCGTTCAGTATCTTTAAATTAAGCAGTGCTTTAAAAAGCAAATTCTAATTACCTTTTTAAGACACCCATAAATTAAAAAGCTCCCAAGTGGTGCGAAAGGAAATGATTGTTTGATAACGGCTCAGGCCCCTGGCAAACTTTATATTGCGGGCGAATACGCAGTTGTTGAGACTGGTTTACCCGCGATTATTGTTGCACTAAATCAATTTGTAACGGTTACAATTGAAAAAAGTGAGGACTACGGGAGTATTGTTTCAAAACAGTACCAAGAAAATTCCATTTATTGGTTGCGACAGGGCGACAAAATGGTATTTGATAACCGGGATAATCCTTTTCACTATATTTTATCCGCCATCCATTTAACCGAAAGGTACGCTTTAGAAATGGGTAAGCACCTAACCCTTTATCATTTGCACATCAACAGTGAACTGGATTCTGAAGATGGCAAAAAATACGGCTTGGGTAGTTCCGCTGCCGTGACGGTCGCTACGGTTAAGGCCTTACTGGATTTTTATGAGTTACCGATTACTAAGGATAAGCTCTATAAATTGGCCGCCATTGCCCACTTAGATGTCCAGGGCAATGGTTCTTTAGGCGATATTGCTGCTAGCGTTTACGGCGGCTGGATTGCCTACCAGGCCTTTGATCGCGGTTGGCTAGAAGCAATGCGCCGAGAAACCAGCTTACACGATTTATTGGCCATGGCGTGGCCCCAACTAAATATCGATCTGTTAACACCCCCAGATAATCTGAAATTAATGATTGGGTGGACTGGTTCGCCTGCTTCAACTTCGCAATTAGTTGATAAAATCACGATTGCAAAGGCAAAAAAGCGGCAGGATTACCAACGTTTTCTTCAAAATAGCGAACAGTGCATCAAGCAAATGATTGTTGGCTTTAAAACTAAGGACTTAACTTTAATTCAGCAACAAATTCGGAGAAATCGAGAATTATTACACACCCTGAGTTCCTTTAGCCACGTTTCGATTGAAACGCCACTTCTACAAAAGATGTGTAATTTAGCTGAAGGTCTCGGCGGTGCAGCAAAAGCTTCCGGTGCCGGTGGCGGTGACTGTGGCATTGCCATCCTTAATAAAAGCCTGGCAACAGAAGAGTTGGCCCAAAATTGGGTTGATAATGGGATTGAACGATTAAATTTGGCTGTGCATAACGTGACTTTATAATATAATGAGACAAGAACGTAACAAGAATCCTTTGGTTTATTTTTTGTTACCCGTTCTCATTAATACTTAGAAATACACATAGGGACTGCGGCAAAATTAACTTTTGTCCCAGCCCCTACTTTTTAGGTCTTATTCAAGTTCTGCGTTTGGAGGAAAAACACCTTGACGAATTCACAATCACACCGTAAAGACGAGCACGTTTTTTTAGCAGAAAAATTTTATCAATCAGAACGGGCAAATGATTTTGACCAACTGTGCTTCATTCACCAAAGTTTACCCGAGATTGCTTTTGACGAGGTTTCACTAACCACAAAAATAGCTAATTTCACTTTACCCCTTCCCTTTTACATTAACGCGATGACTGGTGGGAGTCCTAGAACTGGTGAACTAAACCGTCAATTAGCCCAAATTGCGGCCACACTTGGTGTCCCTATTGCAACTGGCTCCCAAAGTGTCGCATTGCGCCATCCTGAACTGATGGCCACCTTTCAAATTTTACGGGAAACCAACCCAACTGGCCTAATCTTCGCCAATTTAGGCGCTACGGCTAGTGTAGACGCTGCTAAGCAGGCCGTGACAATGTTGCAAGCCGATGCCCTACAAATTCACCTGAATACCCCTCAAGAAGTTGTTATGCCTGAAGGTGACCGCGACTTTCACTGGTTAAAACAAATTCAAGCAATTGTCGCAGCGTTAGATGTTCCAGTGATTATTAAGGAAGTCGGTTTTGGGATGGCCCAAAAAACTTTCAAACAATTATTAGAGGTTGGCGTTCAATACATTGATGTTGCTGGCGCCGGTGGCACTGATTTTATTGCCATTGAAAATGAACGCCGTAAAGCACGTAATATGGCTTACTTACGCGGCTGGGGCCAATCAACCGTTGAATCACTTTTAGAAAGTCAATTCTATCAAAACAAGTTAACAATTCTGGCTTCTGGTGGCGTCCGTAATCCATTAGACATTATCAAGGCCTTGCGCCTAGGTGCACAGGCAGTGGGCCTATCTGGTACCATTTTGCACCTGTTACAAAAAAACGGTCCCAAGACCACTACCGAAATATTATTAGATTGGAAGGAACAATTAACTGCCATCATGGCTATGCTTGGCGCGCATGATCTAACAGAATTACGCCAAAAACCCATTATTTATGGAACTAAATTACAAAGTTACATCGTACAGCGCCAGCTTGAGGTAAAGTAATTAAAAATAGGAACGTGGCTTAAAAGATAGATCCGCTAATTAATAACGGATCTATCTTTTAAGCCACGTACTAACCGTTTCAAAATTAATCAGCAACAAAGCGTAATCCCTTAGGAAAAAAATTCTTCACTGTTTGATTGACAAGTTTGCCAAAACCAACTGTTTTACCCTCGTACAGTAAAAGTAGCCACGTCTTCCCAGCTAATTCACTAGGAAAAGTATCTCCGTGAACGTAACGCTGGTAATCGGCCGTAGTTAACGTCAGCCGCCGTTTAAATTGTTCTGGAACTAAAGCTAAGGCCAAGGCGTAGGCTGGCTCAAAACGGTGGGCTTTGAAGGTTCCGAGATGTAGCCCTGGACGAACAATGTTTAAGCGATCTAACTTTAAAGCTTGCGGTAGCGCATAGAGTTGCTCACCAAAAACAATTAACTGCTTAAAAGTAATCCCATTTAGATTTTCTTGGGCAAATGCCTGCCAAACAGCTAGCTGTTCTTTACTCAACTGATTGGTTGATTTGGCCCGTTTCTTTTTGCGTGGTCGTTTAACGTCAATTACTTCTGGCTGCCCGGCCTTTTGTAATTTAGCGATAAAATGACCTTCCCCGGCTAAAAGATGTGGAAATAGGCGAACCGTATTCTTTAAAGTCGGATTACCATCCGCCCAATCAGGCCGCCCCGCCACCATTCCGGCAGCACGCTCAACTGGCACTAGGCTAAATTCTGGATAAGTCGCCACTAACCACGCCATCATTTGCTCGTCTTCTTCTGGACTAAAGGTACATGTAGAATAAATTAATTGGCCACCGGGTTTCAACATCTTAACGGCCTCAGTTAGAATTTCCCGTTGCCGCTTAGCACACTCGGCCGGATACGCAGGGGTCCAGTACTGGGTAGCACTGTGATCCTTGCGAAACATTCCTTCCCCTGAGCAAGGTGCATCCACTAAAATACGATCAAAGTAATCTGGAAAATGCTTAGCGAGGTGATCAGGCGTTTCGTTTGTAATTACAACGTTACGGCAGCCAAAACGTTCCACATTTTCTGCAAGAATTCGCGCACGTTTGGGCATAATTTCGTTACTCACTAATAATCCAGTTTGTTGCATAAAACCAGCTAAGTGAGTTGTCTTGCCACCAGGTGCCGCACATAAGTCTAATACACGTTCACCAGGCTTAGGTGCAGCAACCTCGCCCACATACATGGCACTTGGTTCTTGACTGTAGACGTAGCCTGCCTGGTGATCAACAGTGCGCCCATTGACACTACCAAAATAGCCCCACTGGGTGTAATTAATCGGCTGCGTTAGATCTAAATTAACTTGCTTAGGTCGGGGTTTTAAAGGATTCAAACGAAAACCCTTGTAGCCTGATTTATCAAAGCTGGCCAAAAAAACGGCTGCTTCATCACCTAATAATCGTTGATATTTCTGCGTAAAACCTTCTGGTAAAAGCACTCGTTCTAGTCCTTTCCACTTTTAATTTGTTGCCGTAAATAATAATATAGCCGGCCACCATAATAAATTTGTGTTACAAGATAGAAGGCCAATAATAGCCACCACAAGGCAGTGTACTGTGAAATGTATAAGCGCCACATTCCGAGAATACCGCCGACTAATAGCCCACCTAAACTACTAACCGCAAACTGACGCCATTCACGGCCAAAAATCTGCCAACGAGTTGTCGCCTGGAGTACATTAGTCACTAATGCAGGCCGGGAAACAATGACGCCAAGCTCCGCAACACCAACCAATAAGATAAAGACCAGGACAATCGCTAAGCCATAACCCCAGTAACGAGCAAGCCAAGAGGTCCCAACAATTGGTGTTCTACGTGGCACTAAATGAATCGGTGTTTTGGCCGCAAAGATGGATTGAAAAGTTGTCCGCTTTTTTAGATAGGGCTTCCCATCAATAACAATTCGAAATTTATTAACTTTGGCCGCCGTTAAACTTTGCTTGGTTGAAGTTGAGATAAAAATTCGGTTGTCCAAGTGGCTGCTGCTTCGATTACCAACAACCCCGATCACCGAAATGTACCGGTTACCGTATTTTAAATAACTTTGTTCGGTTGGTGAATATAACTTTTTTGCCACCTTTTTACCAACAACGGCAACTGGAATTTGCGATTTAAAATCACTATCGTTGAAAAAGCGACCTGAAATCAGCGGTAAGGTTTTAAAATTACCAGCACCGTAGAGGTAAACTGTATTGCTATGTGGCAGCTGGTACTGGACCTGATAATTCTCTAGGTCATGCTGGGCCGCAAACGTTTGGTTTAACGCCACAATTGAAGATTGCTTCGGTGACTTAAAAACATAAGCATTAGTTGATAACCCGCCCCGGTCCAAAATATCCTGATAATCGGCACGATTCATTTGACTGAAAAAAAAGACACCAGCAAACGCTAGAATTGCCGTCAACACGGCAAGCATTGATTTTCGTTTAAACATATTAGTTAGACCTATCCTTACTTTATTTACGCTTAATTAAGCATAAACGGTGCCCATTAGGTTGTCAAAAAATCTTGCGGTAAATTAATTAAAAAGAAATTTTTACATATTTTACTTTAATTTTTCATTTACTGGACCCAAAACAGCGCTTCTTTAACAAGATCCAGTTGCGGTAAATGGCGGTTCAATTTACTTACGAGAGCATCAGTCTTGAAATTAGCCGTTTGCCAAAAAATAGGACTATTCGTACAGCCATTTTTTTCACCAATACAAAGTAGCGGTAACTGTGGTTTAGTTTGCCGCATTAATTGTAATAATTGCCAATCAATTGGAACACCATCAGGACTCCAGCTCATAATGACGTAATCAATTTGCGAAACGTATTTTTTATAGGCCGCACAAGCATCCAATGCTTCAACTTCTGTCACTAAATGGCGGCCCGTTTCATTTTCATGAACCCAACCCAATGTGTCCGTTGCAAAAACTGTCTGGCCTAAGTGACGTAAACCTGCACTAATATAGCCGTTACCCGCCATGACCTCTAAGTACCGTCGACCTGGTAAGCGCGCCAAATCAGCAACAAATTCCTGGCTTGTATGAGACCACATACCAAAATGGACTTCAAGGTAGTCCCGGTAAGCACCAAAAAGTTGATCAAGTTCAGTAATTTGTTGGCTTAACGCAGACAAGGTCCACCGTCTTTTTTGAATAAACTCTGGATAGACTTGGATAAAGAAACCTTCTGGAATCCCTAAATAAGTCAACTCATGTGGCAGGCGATCATGCCTTAATAACCAAATGTTTCTTAAAATGCCGTCAAGTTGCTGACTGACGCCGGGATAGTCCGCAAATAGTTGGCGAAATTTGTGTAAGCTCGCAACATACTCTGTTGTCGGCAGTGCCATTAAAAATAACCTCCAAATAAAAAGCGTGAGCCAAAAGGCCGCTTTTAAGAAAGTTAGCTGTCAATTGATTTATTTTCAATCAACCGCAACTAGCTACTCAAAAAACAATTACCTTTTGGTCCACACTTACTATCTATTAACGAATCCCCAACGCAATACGCGCATAACGACTCATTTTATCAACACTCCACGCTGGGTACCAAACAAGTTCAATATCAACATCCTTGACCTCGGGAACCTCATTTAAAGCTTGGGTAATTTCATCATTTAACAAATCAGACAGTGGGCAACCCATAATTGTCAGGGTCATCTTAATGTGGCATAAACCTTCTTCATTAAGATCTACCCCATAAATTAGGCCCAAATTGACAATATCAATCCCAAGTTCTGGATCAATCACAGATTCAAGCGCCGTTAGGATTTGGTCTTTAACGTCATCAATATCTTCTGCTGCTACCTTCTTTTCCTCACTCAAGAAATTCACCCCTTTGTTTTTCTACATTATACTTAAAAAACAAAGCGGATACAATGCTAAATGAGAAACCTTTTCAACTGGTATCTAAAATCAACGTTTTCTTGGTTTAAATTTACGTGCTGCCGCAACGGCCTGCTGCCAACCGATTAATTTTTCTTGGCGGATCTTTGTGGAAAGCTGGAGTTTGATCGGTTTAATTTGTTTGGCCAATTGTTCTAAATGATCAAAATTCTTAAAGTACCCGGTTGCCATCCCGGCCAGAAAGCCGGCCCCCAACGCAGCACTATCTTGATAATCATTAGCCGGCAAAACTGGAATGCCTAAAATATCGGCTTGGAATTGTTGCAGGTAACGGTTGCGCGCGGCCGGACCATCCATGTGCAATTCAAGTGCCTTTACGCCAGTAATTTTTTGAATTGCCGCTAACAAATCACTGGTTTGGTAGGCCATCGTTTCCCAGGTTGCCCGTGTTAACTGAGAACGATTCGTAGTTTGCGTTAACCCGAATACGGCACCTTTGGCCACATTGGCGGTGCCCATATCGGCAATCGCAGGTACAATGTACAAGTCAGTTGCGGCTAAACTTTTAGTAGCTAAATATTCTGACTCGGCGGCAGTAGCGAAAAAGGCCAGTGTCTCCTGCAACCATTTAATTGTTGCCCCTGCCGTTAAAATGGTTCCTTCTAAGGCGTAAGTTGGTACTTGACCGGCAGTTTGGTACGCCAATGTCGTTAATAACTCCGTTTGCGTCGTTGCCAGCGCTTTTGTTCCAGTATTAAACATTAAAAATGTACCTGTTCCGTAAGTTGTTTTTACTTTTCCTTTAGTCAAACAATCTTGACCAACTAAAGATGCCTGTTGGTCACCAATAATTGCCGTAATCGGAATTTGTCGTCCAAATGTGACCGCCGCGGCGGTTTGCAGTGTTGTATTAGTTGACGGATAAACGGTTGGTAGAATAGCTGATGGCAACGCAAATAACTGTAACAATTCTGCATCCCATTTTAGCTGGTGAATATCAAATAATAACGTCCGACTAGCGTTGGTCACGTCCGTCACGTGCGCTGCCCCCTGAGTTAGCTGCCAGATTAGCCAGGAATCAACTGTCCCAAATAATAGTTCACCAGCCTGAGCCTTCACTAGCGCTCCTGGGACTTGTTCCAAGAGCCAACGAATTTTGCTTGCTGAAAAATAGGCGTTCACAGGTAGCCCTGTTTTACGTTGAACTAACGTCTGCTCAGTTTTTGTTGTTATTCGGGCCGCAATTGCCGCCGATTGATTGGAACGCCAACTAATTGCGGCGTGAATTGGCTGGCCAGTTTTTCGATCCCAAACAATCGTTGTTTCCCGTTGATTAGTAATTCCAATACTAGCTAATTCGGCAGGACTCACACTAGTATTCAGTAAAACATCCGTCATGGCCCGTTGAACACTGCGCCAAATTTCTAGCGCATCCTGTTCAAACCAACCTACTTGTGGTGTCGCCGTTGCTACTGCTACTTCAGTCGCACCAATAAGTGTCCCGGCCTGATCCATAACAGAAGCCCGGGTTCTAGTTGTGCCTTGATCAATAATTAAAAGGTAACGTGCCATCGCACTCTCCCCCTTTCCCCTTAAGTCTACGTAAAAAATTACACAGAGAAAAGAAAAAGGCTTACAGTTTAACTACTATCACAAAAATAAAGTTACCTTTAAAAAAGATTAGTCACCGGTAATTTCCAATTTATTAACTAGAAGATAAACTTCACTGTAACAAGCAGTCATGATTTGCGGTGTTCTTTTGGTCTAACCTAATCATCTGCTAAGAGTGTCAAGCACTTTGTCAATCGCTGAACTAGTACTACTGCCTGCTCAGGGGTTAACTGCGCAAAACTTACCCGAATGGTGTTTTCTTGTAACCCAAATAAAAAGCCGGGTAAAACCAACAAACCATTTTTCAGAAAAACGGTGTAATCGGATGGCGTTAATTGACGGCCTATGTGTAATTTAAGCCACAAGTTATAGCCAATTTGCGGCAATTGAAAACTAATTTTATGCTGTTGTTGCAGTGGTAATAACAATCGTTGTAATTGCTCTTTTTTTTGCTTTAACTGCTGTTGCAATTGTTGCAGGTAAACGGTCAAATCTGGATCAGCCAATAAGCCAGTCGCCACTAATTGCGGGAAAATACTGAGCCCAGAATCTAATTGCTGGCGGATGTCGGCCAAGCGCTGAACGATTTGGCTAGGTGCTACCAGCCAACCAATTCGCGTGTTCGGCCCGGTTAAAGTGGATAAAGTTCCCACGTAAAGAACGTTTTCTGGATCAAGTGCCTTTAATGGTGGAACTAAGACATTCGCGGCCCGTTGTAAAAGTGCCAGGGGATCATCTTCAACGATCGGTAATTTTAATTCGGCGCATAGTTGAATTAACGCCTGCCGTGCACTCAACGGCATTGTGCAGCCAGTCGGATTTTGGCCGATTGGGTTAACAAAAATAAATCGAACATGATGTTGATAATATAATTGGCGGAGTACCGCTAAATCCAAACTACCGTCAGAGCGCAGTGGTACCCCAAAAATACGAATTCCAGCGGCCTGAAATAAACCTAATTGATAAAAATAAGAAGGTTGTTCAACTGCGATGGCATCCCCAGCAGCCAGTAAGCCTTGGGTAATCAAAAAGAATGCCTGCTGAGCCCCTGAAGTAATCAAAATTTGACTAGTAACCACGTTTTGCCGCAAATGTTGGCCTAAAAACGACTGCAATTGCTTTTTCAACTTAGGCGCACCACTAATTGCTAAGTGGGCTTCTTGGGTCAATACCGTTTGCCAAGTCATTGCTGGTAAAGGGCTTTTAGCGAGTAGTGCCGCTGGCAAAGTTGCTTGTGCCAAATTAAGTCCCTTTTTTTGATCGAGTAAAACCTGTAATTGTGCCATGTACTGTGTTGGATCAGCCAACCGATCGGCCGTTAAATAGGATTGCCAATTAATACTGTTAGGTAACACACCCCACTTTTCAGTATTGACCCAAGTACCACTGCCAACTTTACGAACAAGAATTCCTTGACTAACGAGTTCGTCAAAAGTACGCCGCACCGTTGAGCGACTTACCGCCAAGGTTGCGGCCAATTGACGTTCTGGTGGTAACTGTTGGCCCGGTAATAAAGCACCAATTTCTAAACTATGACGAATAAAATTAATCAGCCGAAGATAGGCTGGCTGCGACCCGGTCGGTAATTGCCAGTGCAATAAAAACACTTCCTTAAATGAAGCCGGAACAGACGTCCTAGCCTCTTATTGTTTCCGAACTTACTCTAGAACGTGCGCCAAAAATCTGGGTTCACGTGCCTAATCCAAAACCGACTTTTGTACCACTTTCTTTCTAATTTACCTAGCCACTTCTTAATGATCACCTAAAATAGGTCAATCACGCTAGGTCATATTCTGAAACTGCTATTGGTAAATATTCTATAGCAAAATTTGCCGATTGAGAACAATTATTTAAATAAAAAGTGCGTTAATAAGAATACCCTGAACACCTTGGCCCACCGTAAATTCTGCACTGGCTAAAAAGTTTATACAACAGACTTAAGAACTATGAAAGTTGTATTACTAGTTCTAGCCTCTTATTGTTTCCGACATTACGCTAAAACGTGCGTTAAAACCGACTTTTATTCCACTCCCGACCGTTTAAATTTGAAGAAGACCTAACTTCATCAGAAATTAGGTCCACATGCTTTCCACTGGTTATTCACTTAGTTAATACTTTTCAAACTTTAGCGACGTAATTGAAGTCCCAATAATAATTGACGTGCTCCTAGATAACAGAGATAGGTTAGCAATATCGAGGTAGCAAATAAAGGCCATGGATTTGCGCCAGTAGTTGATAGTCCTAATAAAATTTGCATAATCTTTGCAAATATAGGCTGTAGCGTCGCACCCAACGTATTAAATACAATTATCAATGCAACAATAATAATTCCCAACAGCCACTTGCCCAAACTACTTAGACGGACCCATAGACTGGCAAAAAGGAAACCAATACTACTATAAAGTAATGTTTCAACAAAGTAACCCAGAACGATGGTTATTTGAAAAACTAATGAATGCTGAAAATAACCTTTGTATAGGGCTAAATTTGTTGCCGGTGTAATGGCCATAAAATGATCGAAAATCAATTCAATAGTCATTAAGCTCATAACAAATGCGGCATCAATAACAAAGCCTAAAATTAACAGCCTAACAATTTGTTGACGGGAATAACCATTTTGTAATAAGAACCGATATGGACCGCCAACTGCTTGACAGCCTAGAATTAGAACAACAATCTGCAACGTTCCAAAAATGCCACTAGCTTTCCAACCATGAGTAAAATAAGCAATCCCACTAAATAAAGCCAGTAAAATCAAGCAAGTCACAGCGATTACTTTCATACAATAATTTAAATAATACCGTATTCCCGCGCGCGTTCTAGTTGTCATTGACCGCTACCTCCGTTGTTGTTAGATGAATAAATAATTCCTGTAAGGCAACTTTTTCTAATTTAACGACATCTGGCAAAATTTTGGTTTCATCTAGGTCACCTAAAACATAGACAACTTTAAGCCCACCTAATCTATCGCTGCCAATTACACGCACATTTTCTGTGTAATCATCAACTACTTTTGCCGGTCCACTAACTGCGTGACTTTGTTCTAACAATGATTCAGTTGATTGATTAACGAGCAATTCGCCATGCACCAAAATAAAAACGTGGTCGATTAAATGTTCAATCTCACCAATTAAGTGCGTGGCAATCACAAAGGTACGGGGGCGCTGCGTATAGCTTTCGATCAGTGCCTGATAGAATAAATCACGGTAATTAGCGTCCAGACCTAAAACAGGTTCATCTAAAAAAATAAAATCGGCCGGCACGCAAAGCGCCACAATTAATTTAAAAATCGTTCGATAACCAGTTGAAAGTTGACCAATTCGCTGGTGTGGTGCAAGTCCAAATTGATCTAATAGCTTAGTCGCAAAAACTTGATCAAAATGATCATAAAACTTGTTGGTCCAGTCAAGTGCTTGCTGCACACGCATTGAATTAGGGTATAAATCAGTCTCACTCATTAAAAATAGTCTAGCCGCTAATTCCGGCTGCTTTCGGATATCCATATTTGCAAATTTAACTTGACCTGCATCAGCGAAGATTTGATTAGTCATAATCTTAAAAAGTGTACTTTTACCCATGCCGTTGCGTCCCAATAGACCATAAATACCAGATGCCCCTAATTCAAAGGACACTTGATTTAAAATCTGGTGGTGGTGAAAGCTTTTACTGATTTGCTCAACTTTGAGTGTGCTCATCCGAATATCCCTCCATTATCATTTGCTCTAATTCCTCGGCCGTAATATTCAGCGCCTTTGCGGCCGTAATAAACTGGTGAACATCGCGCTGCAAAAAATGGGTTCTTCGCTGCTGTTGCAGCTGTTGATGCGCACCAGCAGTAACAAACATTCCCAGCCCCCGTCTTTTTTCTAACAGTCCCTTCTCAACCAATTGATTCATTCCCTTCAAAATAGTTGCCGGATTGACGTTAAATTGCTTTGAAATTTCTGTTGTTGAAGGAACTTGACTTCCTTCGGCAAAGGCGCCGGTAAAAATAGCAGCCTCAAGTTGTTCAGCAATTTGCCGGTAAATTGGTTCTTCATTAGTAAAATGAAATTCCACGGTCACACCTCGCTTTTAATTAACTGGTAAGCTGGTTAACTACTTATGCAACTAACTATATAGGCCGAATAATTAATTGTCAACTTTAATCGGTTAACCACGGCCAACAGAATTAAATACTAACCGGTCTAAAATCATTTTCTGGATATTTCTACAATTAGACAAAGAAGAATTAATTTCAATTAAATACAGATCCATTTTTAAATCGAAATTCTAAATTTGAATGTCATTTTGCTAAATTTTTTATGTCCTTTTATTGTCCGTCGCAAACAAATGAATTCATTTGTTAATTTCCAGTGAGAGTACCTAAAAAGGCAACCTTAATTTCCGAAAACCTAGAATTAAGGTTGCCTCTTAATTATCGTAGAAAACATTATTCTCAGTATTATGTTTAAAAATGACCCAGAACACTTCTTAAATAAACGCGCAATTGAAAAATAATCTAACGAGCAAATCTTGCCTTTAGTACTGGCCAAAGTGCCCGCAGTATAATGTAGCCAACTATTACACCAACAAGTGCACTGAGGAAAAAGCTAGGTATGAATACCCACAAAGCACCAGTCGTGCCTAGAAAAAGTGCTGCTAACGGGTAGGCGACTAGTGCACCCAGAATACCAGTTCCAATTAATTCACCTAAGGCCGCCGCCAACAAATTCTTAAACCAACGATAACAGTACCCAACGCAGAGGGCGCCAATCATACTACCAGGGAAGGCCAGCAAGGTTCCAGTGCCTAGCATGTTGCGTAATAGTGACGTTAAAAAGGCCTGGGCAACCGCGTAGTACGGACCTACGAGCACACCACTAATTAAATTAATCAAATGCTGTGTTGGCGCAACTCGTGCTGGTCCAATTGGAAATTCAAATAAATTACCCCCAACTACCGCAATGGCCGTTAGCAACGCTGTCAAAACTAATTTTTGATTCCGTGTTTGCCGCATAAAAAAGACTCCCATCCATAAAATCACTAGGAGTCTCGTTAACGTTGTCCATTGGCACAACAAAATATAACCAGTACACTTCCCTTCGCTAGTCCTAACTAGAGCAGGTTTAAAGGGTTTGACCACGGTCATCTCAGCAACTAAGCACCCCTAGTGAATTATTTTATTGTTATTAGTATACCTAAATCACTTGGTAAATGATAGCGCTAACGTAAAATTAGCAACCATGTTACCATAGTTACAAACTGAGACGAAAGCTATCAAGTCAATGTTATCCCAAAATAATTGCTTTTTTTCCATAAAATTCACGTCCTAAGTCTAATTTTAGTAAAAATTAGCCACAAAAAGACACCTTACCTTCCAAAGATAGAGAGCAAAAGTGTCTTTTCGTGTGTTTACGGCTACTTCGCTACTACCGCGTACTGTTGTTCCAACACTTGTTGTAAGTACAACGCTAAATGCTCGTGAGCAAAGATTTGGGCCTTGCTTTCGGCTTGATCATTATAATTTGTATTAGTGTTTACGTCGTACACATATTTTTGGTGATTGGCGTCTTCTACCCACTCCACCGCAGCCACATCTAGCCGGTTGGCCGTTAAGAATTGTTCATAGGCACTTTGCTGCTGCGCTGCTAGTGGTGCAATAATTTTAAACTTGGATTCAGAAACGTTAGGAAGTTGGCACTCATCCGCTGGGCAAAGCTCAAACCCTTGACTAGAATCAATTGCTACTGTGTAAAGAAACTTACGACCAATGAATTCTGAGCGGCGAATGCGACCATCAATTGGTTTAATGTATTGTTGCAGTAACGTGATTCCATCAACTGGTTCCTCAAAATCGGTGCTGTTAACGTAGCGTTCTAATTCAGCGATTGAATCAAAACGGTGCACACCAGCACCTTTACCGGCCCGATTATGTTTAGTGATCAGCGGAAAAATATTCAATTGCTGGGCGGCCGCCACTAGTTTTTCTTTACCGAGAACGGCAATTGTTTTTGGTGTTTTGATATTACTTTGCTGCAGGGCCAAATACTGTCTGACCTTGCTAATCTCCAAATCAATGGCATTGGAACCGTTAAGAACAATGCGGTGATTGTCTTCCAGCCACTTAATCACTTGTTGCCCAAACTCCGGCGTAAAGCGATGATTACGGGTATGAGCTGACGCTGAAATTCGATTATAAAAAATTCCTTCCCGTGGCGTACTGGTTAAATCCAAAACACCAGTAGCGAGATCCCATAATTCGTACGGAATAGCGTTTCGTTCTAACCAGGTAACTAAATGTTGGGTCCATTCCAAATTTTCGTGTAAAACGTAAACT
Source organism: Loigolactobacillus backii (assembly GCF_003946275.1). Classification (GTDB taxonomy): domain Bacteria; phylum Bacillota; class Bacilli; order Lactobacillales; family Lactobacillaceae; genus Loigolactobacillus; species Loigolactobacillus backii. The sequence continues at coordinate 65,454 of NZ_RHNQ01000002.1, read as the reverse complement.
TTTGGTTGTTTTGCAGTCATATTAATTCCTCCAATATAATTAAATTAAGTCGGCCTAACTAAGGGCCGCTACCAAATACTAATTTTTCGCAACTTTAACAATTGACTGTGGAATTTTTACTGTTTTAGATTGCGCATCCAGTGCTTTAGCCGCCAAGGCATTGCCTAAGACGTTTAAGGCTGTCCGACCCGCGTTAGCAAAGAAATCAACGGCAAAGATCAACGCCACGCCTTCCTTAGGTAACCCTAGCTGTGAGGCCGTGGCCAGTAATACGACTACGGCCCCAGACGGAACAGTCGCAATGGTTTTGCTGATAAAAGTCAACAACAGCGTAATCGTCAACAGTGAGGTCAAAGACATGGTCACCCCATAACTATTGGCAATAAAGGCCACGGCAATGGCTAAATAGACCGCCGCACCCTCTAAATTGAAGGTGTAACCTAGTGGTACAACAAAGTCAGTAACGGTGGCAGATGTGCCGGTTTGCTTTAAACGTTCCAATAATTTTGGTAATACGACGCTGGAACTACCGGAGAAAAAGGCCAAGGAAAATAAATCCTGAATACTACGGAAAGTTTGAAAATAAGGAACTTTGAAAAATAAGGCGATCAGTGGAAAAACAATTAAGGCCAAGGCTAGATAACCGATATACAGGCCACCAATAAAGTTAACCAGGGAATACAGTTTCCCACCGCCAACTGTATTAATATCATGAGCAATGATTCCAAAAATTCCAATTGGTGATAGTTTGATGACAAAATCAGTAATTTTATAAATTGCCTTGATCCAAATATCGAATAACTTCAGTAACGGCGCCGCATTTTTTGGTCCATAAGCACCTAAGCCAAGCCCTAAAACAATGGCGAAAAAGATGACGGATAACAGATTATTATCTGAAAAGGCCGCAAACAGATTTGCTGGAACAATATTAGCGATAAAGGTCCATAAATTGACCTTCGTGGCGATTCCTTTTAACGTCTGTGTACCGGCACCACTTTGAAGACTGGTGCCAAATTTGAAATAATAACCAGCTGCTAAATACACTAAAATAATCACTGTGGTGACAACGAAAAAGTAAACAAAAGTTTTCAACAGAAGTTTACCAAAAGATTTTTGCGTAAAAATCTGCACTACCGCTACCACCACCGTGGGAAAAATTAGCGGTAAAATCACCATGGTAATCGCATTGATGAATAGTGTCCCCAATAAATTATAGAAATTATCGGCTGCGGGGATGAATTTCCCTAAAATAATACCTAAAACTAAAGCAATTAATAATTGATACGGTAACGTAATTTTTTTAATGGTCTGCATCGTTCAAACCTACTTTCGTATTGTCTGTTGTTTCAAATTATTTACAACAGACAACACATGGCCGTGTCACTACGGGAACTTCCCCGCCATAAAATTAACCATTTATTAACTGGATTGATTCGTAAGCGGCTCATATGAGGCCCTCCTTTTATGCAAGTAATTGCGTGATTGGTACTAATCGATCCCCTGAAAAATGAGCACCATCGAAAATAATCGTTGGTAGACTGGTAATGCCTTCAGCAGTAATTGCCTGATCAATCTGGGTCAGTACTTCTTGGGTAACAACTCGGTCGACCTTGAATTTAGTGGTCACAAATTTATTAACATCAATTGCGGCGTTTAAATCCGCCTGCTGCGCATAAACTGCCGCAATGAACTTCAAGGCCGCTTGAGGTTCGGTATAATCCACAAACTTATTGGCCTCATTACCATTGGCCAAATCGGCTACTGGTTTATTCCAAAATTTAATTTCAAGTTGAATCTGACCAGCCTGAACCGTTTGAAGCAGCACTTGCTGATTGGCCAGGTACCATTGTCGACTATCTGGACAACCTAAATTTAAAATTGCGGTGACTTGATGTTTCGCTGTCGTTTTTCCAAAATCAAGTGCCGCTGCGACACCTAGATGCTTTTTACTCATTATTAACCAATCCCTCTCATGAAAATTTAACAACTAACTAAAAAACGCCCCTGCAAATTAATGCAGGGACGATCATTTCGTGGTACCACCCAGATTTGTAACCAGCTTTACAACTGGTCACCTTAAAAGCACAAACATGCTTGGAGTTATAACGTACCCTAACGTGCTAGTGGCTTGCACCACCAACAAGACTCTGGACTCATGTTCAGTTTTGTCTTTGATCTGCCCTTTCACCAACGACAGTCGCTAATAATCAATTCACAAAGCTTACTCTTTCCATCAACATCTTTTTTAATTAAAATCTAATTTTTATTGAGTATAAGAGCTTTACTTATAAATGTCAACTAGCTAATTCAAACTTTTAAACAATCAAGTAGATTTTAATTGATGGAAGCAGGAAACTTGCCTAAATTACTACTAGCACCAAGGCCACAATTAAAAATTAGCTTTTATTCGATAAAACTTCAGCAAAGCTCCCTTGCCAGATACTTTCGTGGTGGGCGCGGATTTTAATTGCAGGTAACAATTCATTATCAAACGTGGAACTTAATCCAGCCAAAATACTCATTTTAAAACCAAGGTGATGGCCAACTCGCAATGCAGTATCAACGCAATATTCAGTTTGCAAACCACAAACCTCAATTGATTGCAGGTTGCGGTGTCGTAAATAGCTTTTTAGGCCAGTTTCAAAGAATGAATCCGAATGGTATTTCAAAAACACCCTATCCGTCGGCGAGCGTGTGATTTTGGCGTCTAACTGCCAGGCCTCACTACCATAAGGTAATTCGGCGTCCGTGTGCTGAACGTAAATAACGGGTAAATTTGTTTGGTGGTAGGCCTTAATTCGTTGATTAATCTTTTCGATTAATTCAGTATACTGATAGGCACCATTTAGGCCATTTTGCATATCAATAACTAATAAACTATGGAGTGTTTGAAAAAGTGCTCAGGTTCCGAGCATTAGTCTAGATTGACGAATTATCTGTGAAACAGATGATTTGGCGATCGTAACTAAGCACAGGAACTTACTTTTTCAAACATGAACTAGTTTGCATTTAAATTTCCTCCACTGGTTAATTATCATTTATTAACTAATTTGAGCAATCTTTTACTAATCAATTTTGACTGTCATTCAAACAATACCCAAATTCTAAATATTAGCCCGAAATCTGAGCCAAACACACTATTCGTTAATCCAATTTTCTGCCTGTGCGTAAAGTTTCTTAATATCAGCGGGGCGGTCAATCCCTAACAAATCAGGACTAATTTCGCCACCAGCGTTTTTTCGCGTGTAAGCTAAATAACGGTAAGAACGACGGAGACCCACTAGGTCCTTAGGATCAACTTTTAAATCAGTGCCTGGAATTGCCGGGTGTAAATTATCACTTTCGTTAATTGAAATCATTGTGGCAATTTTCCAAACACCATTACGCTTTTCAACGTGGTAAATTAACCGACGAAAGGATTCTAGTTCGGCTTCAGCACCGTTCACCGTTAACCACATGTACGTAGTCGTAGGAAATTCTACGTAAGCGCGCTGACCATTTTGGTGAATCGTCGGTATACTCATACGACCAACAATCATGGTTTGATCGCTAACCTCAGTTGGCTGGCCATTGATAAATGAAGCTACACTGCCACTTTGCCAACTTGTCTGAATCGTTGCGTCAGGATAATAACAATCAGCCAATTCCTTAACGTGTCGCACTCGGTACTGCCGTTCTCGAGCAACTAACTGACTAATTTCCGCATAATCATTCATCTAAAAACCTCCTAATTATTAATCGGGCTTAAAAGCCACCTAGAGATATTTTCTAATTCTTGTAAATGGTCGGTGTTGGGAAAAATGGTTAGATTCTACTTCACAATTGAGGATTATTGGCCCAAATCGCTAATAATTTTGCTATGCCATCTAATGTCCATTCAACTACTACTTCGCAATGACAGTTAGTTATTTGCAAAGAACGCAAATAACTCATGATGCTTCGAATGTTGCCTATTCTTGTGGCAAAAACAAGGAACACAGTTATAAAGTCCATAACTGCTCGCAACTAAGTTCGCCTCGGTCACCGCAAGAACTAGCAAGGCAAAGAGCTCGAAGTTGAACCATAGCAATCCCCAGGAATCCGCTTTTTCAAACAACTCCTTATACCAAACAGGTAAAACCGTAATCGATCTGCTCACCAACACTGCCAAATAGGTTACTTGTTCTAGCTATTACTGTTAGTTAGGCCACGTAAAAAATTAGAAAACATAAAAAAAGTTATTTGTATGTTTTACAAATAACTTTCTATTACTATAAGATAGTAGCCCAATTACTATTAAGAAACAAGGTGTTCGTTTATTGAAAGAATCCACACCTGAAATGGAAATGTACCAGTTCAGAATAAATACTCTTTTCAACGCTTACTGACTACTTTTTCTGTGCCAGTTCATCTTTTAAGCGTTGATTTTCTTCGCGCATCTTACGGCTCTTACGGTGCATGATGAACCAGATGAGTCCACCAAGTATTAGTAAGATACCAAATCCAATTAGCGTGTACAGCAATGTGTGGTCAGGCTTAATTGAAACGTCTCTCTTATTCAACTTAGTGGCCGTTTTACCACTAATCGTAAACTGCTTCTTGAAGTGCCAGGTGTGGCCCTTAGATTTAGCTATAATATCCATTTGATAAGTTCCCGCCTTCAAACGCTCACCGTTCAACCGTAATGGATAGCTAAAAACAGAATTCGGTGCTAATTGTAAATTCGTACTCTTCTGTTGATGGATTTTCTTGCCGTTTTGTAAAACTTTTGCGTTAACGGAGAACTTATTAATGTACATTGCCGAAACGTTGCGTAACTCCGATGTAATCACGTTACGATAATTAGTTTGTGTAGCGGTAACTTTACCTAGTTTGAGTTGCGGTGTAATCTTCTTAGTCGATTGTTGTAGCACAATGCCAAGGAGGTAGGCGTATTGATTTTGTACGGTAGTCCCTTTTTTCTGCTTTTTTTGAGCATCAAGTTGATTTTGATCTTGTAGTCTCAGACCACCGGCGATAACTCCCCTAAAGGCGCGATTAGGCATCGTCACATTCAATTTAAGCTGCTTAGTTTCATGTGGCGCTAAGGTCAATGTCTTCTCAGTAGGTTGAACGTAGTCAGCAATTTTATACTTCAAAGTTTTATCAGACTTAGCAATTCCCTTATTATACTCAACTACCCCGTTTAAGTTCGTTGTCGCTTGACTAACAGTTGGTCTTATTTTTACTTCTTTGGCCGTGCTGTTATTCACAGTTACGCTTATTTGTTGTTTTTGCCCAGGATCAAGCTTAAGATCAAAGTAATTAACGGTTCGATCAACTTGATTATCAGGCAAATTTGCCTGAACACCAAAAGTTAACTCGTTGGCTGCCGCTGGTTGAACTACAACGAACAATCCAATTAACAGGAACAATCCAATTAGCCAATTTTTTTTCCGTAACAAAGTCAATCACTTCTTCCTCAATGACAATTTAATTTTTACTGATTAGCGTGTCTCGAAATTATTTTTCAACGAATTTAGCGTGGACGTGACTAAAAGGCCTGTTTAGTTACTGATCCCCCAAACGATCCATTTTGTAAATTATTGGTGGATTTAGGCTAAACCTGAATGGCCATTTAGTCACTTGCTAGTAATAACAATTAATTTTTACGCATTAGCAGGAGTATCTTCTAAATTCCAAGTTAACGTTGTATTATACGCGTCTGCTTCTGGATGGGCCGCCGCCGGAACCATAAGTTTAACCGTTGAACCACCTTTTTGGCCAAAACTATCAACCCATGTACCAAAACCATTTCCAGTAGTTGCATTCATTACTTGGGTTGTTGCACCATCTGTGCTTAATTTAGCTTCACTAGAAGTTACTGTACCGCCAGCAGTATTATCCGAAGTTGTTTTTGTAGTCCCTTTGCCTAAGCTCAGTTCAGCACCAGTTAATTCAGTCCCACTTTTTGCTGCCTTAAACTGAGCATCCTCAGAAACGGTCAATGACCAGCCTTTAACGGCACCAGAACGTTGGTCAGTTACCTGTGCGTAGTTAGCGAAAGTTGTGCTGCCATCCTTGTTGTGATCATCTTTAGCTATATAAGTGGTATTAGTTTTTGGTACGGCATTAGTACCAAAATCTAGATTTGACGCGTAATCGAGACTTAATGGTCCAGGGTTTTCTGTTTCACCGCCACCACCAGGATTGTCGATATCTGGATCTTCTGGATCAACTGGATTAGTTGGATCTGTGTTATCCGTAAAACTAGCAGTTGCGTCTGTATTCGCCGTACTTGTACTTGCTGCCAAAGCTGTTCCTGAGATACCACCACTGATTAATAGGCCACCAGCTGCGGCCAAAGTGAGTAAAGATAGTTTTTTCATAATATTCGAGCTCCTTTATTGTTTGGTTTGTTTTAACTGATAAATACGACTGGTTATTGCCACTAAAGAGATTAAAGTAATGCCAATCAGGCTTAAAAACCATGTGGATTGACCACTAGTTTGGGGTAACATTAAGGCCACCTGTGTATGCGCACCTTTGGTTGGTACTGCGTTCTGCTTTTTCCGACTGTTAGTTGCAGTATCAGTTGCGGTTATCTGACCACCATTATCTGGCCGATTCGTTGGTGACTCACCTCCGGGTTTAACGTCAGTCTGTCCTGCCTGAAAACCAATCGAAGCGTCAGTATTAGTTTCGGCCCGAATCGGCGTTGCCACTAAAAAGGCACTGCTGAGAACTAATCCTAACAGTAATTTTCTTGAAAGCATTTGCCTATCCTCCTTAACTATTTATTAGCTGGCGTTTCCTGTAAGTTCCAATTGACAGTCCCACTATATTTTTCACCAGTTTTAGGCTGCCCTGGCTGCGGTTCAAAGGCCAGTCCAGTTGTGCCATTCCAACCGCCCGAAATGGAAGTTGTTTTTCCTGGTGTAGAAGCTGCTAAGTTATACACGGGTGAAGCGGCACTACTCAAGGTATAATCGGTGCCACCAGCTAAATAGTGCAGGCTATTCGTCAAGGTGCTACTAGAAGTTGTACTGGTCATTTGCTTAACTAACGAAGCGGTAACTTCCCAGCCGGTCAATTGAACACCAGTTGGGATCGTTCGCGTATCTTCGACTGCCAATTTTTGTGTTGAATCAGTAATTTTTCCCATAATGGTTGGCTTAGTTGCAAAATCTGCCGACATGGTTCCGAAATCAATTTGGCTAGGCGCCACAAGATTAAGTGTTCCCTTTACATAAATGAGCCGGAAATTATTACTAATGGTATCCCCCTTACCAGTACTTACATCGAATCGCAAGCCATAAATACTACCTAGCCCGCTGGCGAAGGGCGCCAGTTTTGCGGCAGGAATTGTAATTGAAAACGGTGTTTTTACGTTATTTCCAGTCGTTCCAATAGTACCTAATGGCTGGGACACAGCGTTCCCAGGGGGATTGGGTCCGGAACCAGAAATCTTTTTAGGAATATAGGACATAATCAGTGTCTCCTTAATCGAGTCCGTAATGTTCCCGGTTAACGTCACACCCGTGCTATTTTCGTAATAATAAATATCACTTAGACCACCAGATAAGACTTGTTGGTCAACCTTGACTGTAAATGATGCTCTGGCCGACTTTCCACTATCACTTTCTTTAACCGTTTGTTTTGCTGGACTTTTAGTTGTTATCGCACTACTACTTGAACTATTGTTCGCGGCCGCACTACTATTAGTTGCCTCATCGCTTGCTGCCTCATCGCTTGCTGCCTCACTGCTTTTTCCTTCATTGTTCGCTACTGAACCACTAATGACTGTGGAACTATCCGAACTGCTACTGGCTGCTTCACTGGTAATTGAACTGCTACTTGCTACCTCGCTAACACTTGGAAGTGAACTGCTACTTTCAGTATTTGCAGGTGCAGCAACGGTAAACGCTAATGGATTACTGGCCGCCTGACCATTTGCAAATTGTGCGGTCATTTGGTAATCGCCTGCCGTCTGAAGTTTTACCGGTAAATTAATAGTTTGTGTTGCGCCTATCTTAGTTAGTGTTAAGGTAATCTGTTGCGGTTTTGCCTGATTAACTTCATAATCAGTTTTTTCATCAACCACCCTAGCTAGATCGAATTGCACCCCCTCTGGTAATGTAATTTTGACCTGATCCTTCTCCGTCGCACCAGTTACATCTAACTTAAAATCTGCCGTTTCACCGACAACTAAGGCCTGCTGCGGCTGTTTCAGAATCAGCTCTGGTTGGCTTGCTAAACTGTCGGTTGGGCAAACGATTAAAAGAAAGCCACCTAGGATTAGCAACATAACTTCAACTATTTTCTTCAAAAGCCAATCACCTCCCAACTTTGAAAAATAGGTTTAATAACTTCCTCTATTACAACCCAAATTCTAGCAGCAAAAGCAACTTATGCGCTTTCATTTAATCGACCAAATCTGTTTTTTTTTGATAGTTATAAGTCGGTTATGCTTATCATTACGGCATTTCTAGTCCCAATCATCATACTTACTTCACAATTTATTCATATTTAGAAAGCATAAATTAATCAATATGAACACAAAAAGAGCCTTATAAATAACCAATCATGATAATTAGCCGTTTATAAGGTCCATTTTGAATTATTTTTGAATTCATTTAGCTACTTTTAATAATTTATTTAGTGTAAATATGCTAAAAAATAATTCAGAGTGTTACTGAAGCCTATTTGTGGCCTTCAGTAATAACTTAGCGTACTTGCGCAGCCAAATCTAAGCACTTTCTAATCTAACAATCAACTCATATTTTTGGTAGCCACTTTTAATTAAGTACAACTGTGTCCTCACTCAGAATTAGTGGATTTTATGCAGATTAAGTTGTCCCAAACTAGGGCCAGAATCTGACCACTTTCATGAATAGTTCTGAATTTAGGAATGCCGTTCTAGTGCCAAGCCATCATAGTAGTTTTGGTGAATTAAATCGTGAATATTCTTAATGTCACTTTGGTTTCCCAAATTAGCAATCCAATAAGTACGATCCGCGTCATCATAAGCACTCGTTGCTGTATTAGTCACCACTAAATCGTAGGCGTATCCCGGTTGATACAACATGACGATTACATTTAAATCAGTGCGAAATTGCTGCTCTAACTCCTCACGCAAGATCCGTTCTAAGTGCGCATTAAGGTTGGTATCTAAACCAACAAAAATTTCGCGCCGTTGCTGATACTGAAACTCACGTAAAACCAAGTGAAAGCTCTGGTCAAAATACAACCAATTATTTTGCACTAAATTTCGTAATTGCGGTCGGCTACTCTTCAGTAGGCGGTCATGAATTACGTTGACTAATTGACTCACATTGGCCGAAAATATCGTTGTTTCATAATATTGCGCATATTGTTGATCAAAATTAGAAATAGTACCGGTAAAACAATAGGGCCGGGCACAGATATCAAATAAAAATTTTGAAAGTTCAAAGGACCATTCATCAGACGTAATTTTTAATGCGGCAAAAAATTCAGCCTCAATATGACGCACAATTTGGTTTAGCCGCGTTTGATTTTTCCGATTAATAAGTGAAAAACGGGAAACAACCTGATTTTTACTGTTAAAAACCGCCAAACTGATTAACATCGTACATAACGATTCAACCTCAAACGGCCGGGTAACTTTAAAAAATTGCTGAAAACAATGCTGTACCTTCCCGTACAAAACATTATTTTGGTATAGCTCGCGAATGTGCGTCGGAATTGTTGAATCCATATCCACTGACTGCCGAGCACGCCGATTAGATATTTGTAACCAGCGATTAACGTGCCGGCGAGCTGATTTGGAGAAAGTAAAGCCTAACTCCTCTTGCAAACAGTGAATAAAATCATGAACGGCTGGCGTAGAGGCCACTGGATAACTTGATAGCCCGAACAGACAATAGTAGAAATACCTTACCTGTAACTCGCTACCAATCAATTGGCCATTTTGAACCGTTAGCTTAAACTCCGCAAGAATAGGTCTTATTTGTTTTAATCGGCGGTACAAGGAGGCCTCACTGATATTAAGCCCATTAGCCAAATTAAACATACTAATACCCGGCTGCTGGTAAATTAGCACCAATAACCGGTAATTTATTGACTTTTGAACGTATGTTTCCGTAATAAATTGTTCCACCGATAATTGCCCTTTTGTATTAAATTGTAACGTTGTTCCAGTATTCATCAAACTAGCGGTACGTGTTGGTTCGTAGGCCTGTAAGTCTTCCTGAAGGTGTCGACCATAACGATTTAATGTGCTTAGTGAAATCTGTAATTCCTGCACTAATTGCTGTTTGGGTAACGCATTTTCCGCAAGATAAAGTTTTTCAATCAGCCGCGTCAGGACCTGTTCTGATTTATCTAATAGATCTTCTTTTAACATACTATTTATTCCCCCCAGTTGAGCGGTTTAGTCTGACGACAGTATTCACGAAGTTACGTTTATGACTAGTATTAAATTAATATATTCGCAAATTTTTAGCTTATATGTCAAGTCTATCATTTTTGGATAAATTACGGTAAGTTGCGGATTATGAGCATCGGCAAAAACGATCAACTTAATTAAAACAGCATTCCGAATCCTTGTTTAGGTCCGTTCAAAATCTATTTATTGTTAAAAGTAACCATAATTCAGGCCTAATCATCTTTTGATTTTTAACCACTCAAAAACCAGTAAACTATGTGGAGACTTCTCCAAAACTCATAATTTACTGGTCCTTATTGACTTAACCCAATTATTTAACGCTAATTTTTTGACAAAATTATTAAATAAATCGGCCTTCCAAATGGTCAATCAATTACCTTTATAAGATAAAGGTAATTTTTCGCTTACAGGTCGCCGGCCGTAATTTCACCCTTATCGATGGCCCGAGTATTCAAGAACCAATATTGGTGCCAGTCACCAACTAATGCCGAATAAGGCACTGGTTCCTGCCCATTATCCGCCACTTTATCATTTAGATAATTGCGAAGAATCCATGGATCATCCATGGATTGCTGCGTTAAACTAAATAAATGATCGAGCTTAGTCATACTGATATTCAAGTCACTGGCCACCTGCTCCTTGGTCAAACCACTACGGACAAAGTTTTCGTGTAATTCATTGATCGTATTTTTAATTTGTTGTGGATTTAATGACATAAATACTACCTCCCAAAATTTTTAATGGTTGTTTTATGTTTTGCATAAAATTTATAATTTACGCGCAACTAGTATGGCAAAATTATCGTCATATTTGATCCGCTCTCCATAACAGTTACCAAAATAGGTTTGAACTGTTTACTGGCACTCTTCTGGCACGAAACTCGCACACTGAAAATAGGTCACCCTCTAAAACGCATATTATTTTGTGCCCTATACAAAAAATCTCACAAGTTTTTGCGGACTGTTTTGTGTAAAACCAATTCTATAATCATTTATTATTATAGAGACACTAAAGTAAAAATTAAAGAGAATTATGATACGTATTACTAAATATGTCTCATAAATAAGATCAATTATAAAAATAGTGTAACAGCGTTTCAGAAAACGCCATTACACTATTTGATCATTTAAAATTTTAATTATTTACAACCGTGAATCGTTGCCGTAAGTGTGTTGGTTTCTCCATTTCAGCAACTACGGCCGAAGCAAAATTACCCGTTGTCACAGTTTGTTTACCGTTACTATCAGTCATTGCATTATCCGTTCCGATACGGTAACTGGTTGCTGGTCCCACCACAAATTCGATCTGCGGTGAAACGGCCGTCCATTTAACGTTGTCAACCCATTTTAAATAATTATATTCATGTGTTTGCTGAATTGGGGTTCCAATCCAAGGTTGGCCCGCAGCACGTTTCAAAACCGCATCTAGTAATAAATTGCCGTTTTCATCGCGCAACGAGCTAGATCCAAGAATAAAAAGTAATGTTGTATGCGTATCTTCTCGAAATTCAGTAATTAACTGCGTCGCTAAATCTAAGTGTTGGTAGGATTTCGGTGACGCAAACGCATCAACGACGTAGTCAAAATTATGTAAGTCGCTATACGTCAGCGCCAGCGCATCCTTTTCTAAAATTTTAGCGTCGGTCCCAAACATTTTTTGTGCCTTAGCTTTATTACGCACAATTGCGGTCACCGTATGCCCTTTTTTTTCAGCCATTTTAAAAATTGCACTGCCGGCATTACCAGTCGCGCCAATAATTCCAATTTGCATAAACATCAACCTCCAAGTTTTATTCGAATTTATCAAGTTCTGGCTGTTACTATAACACTACTAAGGATAATTTACTAAGTAAAATGTCCATTAAATTAACGGCTTAATTTTTTCAAAATAATTTCTTAATCCAGATTTTCTTCCATTGATAAACGGATAAATGCCGCCACGTAAAAACGCTACCGAAATTTCGGCAGCGTTTTTTTAATTATTGATCAGCAGATCTTACCACCGAGTTCAGTCATTTCGGCCTTTAAAGCTTTCTGATCTTGCGTTGGTACAGTGGCTGGTGCAACCGTGACGGCACCATCCAGAATTCCGCTGTCATCAGTTAGTTTAAGCATTGCATTATTGTAATCTAAGGCCAAACCATTCCCCAAAAAAGTGGTTTCTGGTTGCGCCGTGGTTAACGTCAGACCCAGATTATTATCTACCTCAATGTTATATTCGGCATCGGCCTGGTCAGCGACAACTAATTGAAATTTATTACCAATCGAGCAAGAACCGCCCAGTTTGGAAAACTTGTTTGAACCATCGTCTAAGGCCAAAAAGACGTTTTTCCCAACCGGAATCTTGGTGGCCAAATAAGTTGCAGCCGCTTGTTTGATATTAATTTTCATTTTAATTCACCATCCTATAATTTAATTGGAGCCGTTTAGCGTAAAATCAATTGACGTAAATAATTCTGGTCACTACTAAACAAGTCACTGTCTTAAAGCTAATTACTTGAGTACATAAATAAGTCTATCGCAAAACTATATTTTGCACAATTTATTTGCTCAAAAAGCGACCCCCTTCGTTTATTTACTTATCAGTCACTTATAGACCCACCAAAAACCTACCCGGATTCAGTTAACTTTAACTAATTCGATAATATCTAGGTCACGTTTGGTAAATAACTTACATTATTAAAATAATAACAAGTGCAGCCGCTAGTAAAATCTCTGATGCCGCTGTTTACGTCCTCGTAATAACTATCATGCCAGACAGTCTTAGCCGACCATTTCACACCTACTTCAATTCACAAAAGATCAACTTAAGCAAAACTTTAGTTATCCTTCAGTTCGTCTTCACACCTTCTTCTTGATAGTGTTGTAAACTGACATCAACAGACTTGAAAAAGTATTCTGAAGTTATAAATAAGCCGGACTGATTGGAGTTGTAAAAATGGCGAATAATGATTCTACTATGAGTCGGACGGAATTACGTCACCAGAAAAATGAACAACAAAATAAACAAACGGAACGAAAGCTTAGTAAGGATAAAAAGAGAAAAAAGCGTCGTCATCACCGAAAATTATGGATTTCTTTAATCCTCATTATTGCGGTCTTAGTTGGTGTCTTTGTTTGGACTGGCTCACGCTCATCTTTATCTGGTTCTTGGGTTGAGATCAATAATGCTAGTGGGACGACGTATTCGACAACGGATAATATTGACAAACTCAGCAGTTTAACAATCAAAAGTAGTAAATACACCTATACCCCAAACAATGAGCAAAATAATGCAACTACCGGCGAATTTAAAGATAATAGTTCTAATGAGCTGGCCACATTTGATACTGATACGGCCAACTACACCCTTACTGCCGACAATGATCAAGTGACCTTCACTGCCAACAACGGTTCGATTACCGGATTAGGCGGTGCTTCCACGGTTACATTTGTTCGAAAAAATTCAACAGAATATAAGCAAATTAAAGCTAAAATTGCGGCGCAAAATGAAAACAGCCTAAACACCACCAGCACTAGTTCAAGTAATACGAATGATTCTAATTCGGCTACTGATTCCAGTTCTGGTAAATTGAGCAGTGCCTTCTCCAGTATTAAAGATAAAGTTGCGGGTAGTTCATCCTCGACGGCAGATTCAAGCAGTATTAGCGAGCCTGCTACCACGGACTCGGCAAGCAGCAGTGATGCTGAATCGAATCCCACCGAATCAAGTACCACTAATGACGATACGAATAGCTCTAATATTTTGAACAAAATTCAGAGCCAAGTTCAAGATTGGCTAAGTAATTTCGGCATTCAAACCAACTAATGACGTAACACAAATTAGTGACAAAAATAATGGCGCACCAACCAAGCTAGTGTGTACTTAGAAAAGTGGTTAAATTCTACTCTGTAATTAAGATTATTATTGGCCTGGATCGCCACTAATCCTGATGCTACGAATGTTGTCTATTCTTGTGGCAAAAGTTATGGGGCACAGTCATAAAGCGCAATAACTGTGCTCCCTCAACTAAGTGCAAGAACTAGCAAGACAAAGAGCGCTAAGTTGAAATATGACAAGAATCGGCCCTTTTCAAGCACGTTTACATTAAATTGATCAGGAAAACACTAATAAAGGTGTTTTCCAAATATAGCCTAGCTTATAATAAGAACAATTATAATCAATAAAGGAAGCCATTAACGTGCGTCAAAAATTTTTAATGCTCACCACCGTGTTGGTCATCGGTCTAATCTTCTTTATCGTCAGTCCGTCTACGGCCACAGCACCTACTAATTCCACTAACCAAACTTACCAAAAACAAAAAATTAGCAATCTGACCAGCACAACGAAAAAGGGTGACTATTTAAATGGCAGCAATGGCGTCATTTTAACTTTTCTAAAAAATACCACACCCATTGCTAATTATTCTCGCACTGGTTTGCAGTTCAGTAACCTTTACACCACTGTTTATGCTAGCGGTCCGGAACCCCAACGAAATTTATTGAAATACCCCGCCGTTTTTGCTGATGGGCATCATGCAGTTTTTGATCGACCTAAAACAAAGATGGTCAACCACCATTATTTTGTCGCCTTGCTAGTCAATACTGACATCAAAAACACCACTAATCACACGATCACATTTACGGGCCTAGCTGGCAATCCGCAAGATCGTTACCGCGTGACAACTGGAAACAAAACAAAAAATATTAGAAAATCTGCCAAAATTGGCATTAACGATACCACCGCTAATTTAAAGTTAGCACCAGGACAAAGTGTCACCGGCAAAACTTTTCGTATTATCCTTGCTTCTGGTGTTTCCATTCAGCAGGCTTTTGCAAAAGTTCCCCGTGGCCACCTTAGCGTTAAAACTGGCGGCGTTAATGGTACCACCAACGGTAATGCCCGCGTATTGAAACTTAACTTGCATTAACTTTCATCATTATTTGCCCATCCAGAATAATAATGGATAACTTAAAAGGCCAGACTACCGCAAAAAAGAGGTAGTCTGGCCTTTTTGAAATACTATTTATAAATACAACGATCTAAATCGAGTTTAAAGATTACTTCACTAATACTTTTCCGACCAAGCTAGCTTACACTTGAATCACTCCAAAATATGCTCCAACTTCATAGAGTGATCATTTATTAATTACGGTAAAACAACAACCTTACCAAAACTATCTTGACTGTCTAAAAAGGCCGTTGCGGCACCAGTGTGGGCTAAATCAAACGTTTTTTGTTGGCGAAACATCTAGCCGATGTGTCGCAATTAATTTCAAAAGTTCATTAAACTTGGTTTCGGTGACACTGTCGGAACCAAAGTTTGTCAGATAAGCACCTGTAGGAATTGCCATCGGGTCGAAGTCCTTTACCGTCCAAATACCGCCCAGCTCACCAGTCAGACAAATAATACCGGCCGTTTTCAATGCAGTCAAAGAATTCGCCAAGGTCAATGCGCCAACTAACTCTAAGACCTTGTCGAAGCGTTCGTTGTCAACTTGTAATTGGTTATCCTTGTCTTCAAAGACACCGTCAAAACCGGCCGCCTTCAATTCATCACTTTTGGCAAGATTACGTGTTGTCCCGTAAACTTTAACGCTTGGCTCCATCGCTTTGGCCAATTTGACCGCTGCCACACCGACACCACTAGTGGCACCGCGAACCAACAACGTGTCATTCTTTTGTAATTTCAAATTTAACAGTGAACCATAGGCCGTAAAATAAGTTTCAGGAACGGCCGCTAAATCTGCCCAACTCAAATCAGTTGTAACAGGATAAATATTATCGTTAGGAATTAACGCGTATTCTGCGTAACTGCCATCAAACGCCCGGCCCATGCCACCCATCAGTGTAACTACTTTTTGACCTTTGGGTAAACGTTTTTCGTCAGACGTGTCAGCAATCTCACCAACGCCTTCGATTCCTAAAATTCGTGGTAATTTAACACTCGGAGACCAGCCATTACGCGTAAAGATTTCGGAACGATTGATCCCGAATCCTTTAATTTTAATTAGCGACCAGCCTGGTTTGATCTCCGGTGTAGCAACTTCTTTATAATCAAATACACTGGCGTCCCCAGTTTTTGTTAAAACGACTGCTTTCATATTAATTCCTCCTCATATCATTTGATTAGAGTTAAAATACGATCGACGTTTTCCGTAAATATTTTCTGATCATGAATAATTTCTAACGATCCCATTGTCACTAAGGCCAAATTACCGGTTATAAAATTTAAAAATAATTCTTCGTTTTTATTCACATTGACCGGATCGTTGGTAATATCACTGATAATAGTGACCAATAATTTCCGTAAGTTTGTAAGTTGCTTCACTACTTGTGGCGTGTGGCCGTATTCAGTTAGACCGCTAACCATTTCCGCAAACGGAATACTAATTTGGCTATAGGAAATAAAGTAAATTGCAAATTGACGTAAGGCTTCTTTACCCGAATAAGGTAATAATTGTTTTTGCAAACTAGCAATTAAATGCTTAACGTATTCTGCCACAACACCAGCCTTTACGTCCGCGATATTATCCACATACCGGTAAAGCGACTGGGGTTGCACATCTAATCCGCGGGCCAAACCATTATAGGTAACCTGACTAAAGCCCTGATTACTTGCCATCTGTAAAGCTTGATCAAGCACAATTTGTCGGGTTAATGAATTGTGTTTCAAACGTTCACCTCTTTGAAGCCTTTCGTTTACCTAACTCATGACATGAGTCTATACTATTTTTTTAGAGTCCGCAATTTATAACCTGACTAAAGACGTTGAGGTTTAACTAGCAACGCCGTTAGGTACAGTATTAATCCAAAAATAAACTTCGTCCGTAATTGCTTTACATTATCGGATCGATCGAACCACAACCTTAAGTTTCGCCTGTAGGTTACTGGCCAATCGTTTGGCCGCTATACTTGTGTCTGCGTTAACAATAAAGTAGCCCAAACGATCATCAGAGTTTTCCGGAATTTTAACCTTTGTACCGACTTTGGTTTCAATAACATAACGTTTAATAAGTGCATTATTTTCAAGTAAGGGCAGATTCTCAATTTTTTCAAAAATACCGGCCTTAGTTGCAAATATAAAACCCGTTGCGGCGGCCTGCCGTTTGCTTGGTTTCAACGTTAACGCTAAACCCAAATACAACTTGATTGTCTCCGTAAAAATATTAATTCCGTAAGCATCATAAACTAGGTCCGAGGTAATCGAATCACCGCCTGGCCGTCCATTCACTTCAACAATTCGTGGTCCAGTAGCCGTTACTTTCACTTCTACGTGCGTAGGACCAGCTTGGAAACCTAATGCCGAAACTGCAGCAAAGGCTGTTTGAATAATTTTGCTTCGCTGTTCTTTTAAAATAGTAGTTGGAAAAATATGCATTGTCTCAACAAAAAATGGTGGTTGTGTCGTCTTTTTTTCGGTTACTTCGGCAAAAGCAATCTGACCTTGTTGCAAAAAAAGTTCCACGCTAAATTCAGGTCCTTGGAGAAATTCTTCTAACAAATACTCATGCCGTACTTGAAAGCCTAAATAACTCGTTTTAAGTCGCGTTATTGTCTGAAAACGACGTGCTAATTCTGCTGCGGTGCGGATATAAAAAACTGCAATACTACTGGCCGTATTAGTTGGTTTCAATACCAACGGGTAACCAATTCTGTTTGCAGCGGCTTTGGCGTTATTCAATGTGGTTACTTTTTGAAAGGCCGCACTACTGACGCCCTTTTCTTGGTAGATCTGTCGGGCAAGATCCTTGTTACGAGCGGCCTGAGCAGCTACTAATGGTGTTCCAAAGACACCTAAAGACTGAGCAACTGCCGCAGTTACTGCGGTAACGTAATCTGTGCAAGGAATCAGAGCAGCAAAATGACTATAAGGACTTTCCTGAATTGACGTTAAAATTGCCGTAACAGAACGCACATCGGTAATAATTAAATCATCAAATAAATCTTGATAACCATATTTTTCAGGATCGGTTGCAGCTTCAACCAGACAGATTACTTCACAACCTAATTCTTTGGCCGAGCGCACAAATTCAACACCGTAAAAACTTGGTTCAACTAATAAAACTCTTTTTTTCATACGTAAACACCTCAACTGTTTTTAGACATGGCAGTCGTCAAAATCATACCAATTGCCATGATGAACGCCATGCATAAAAAACCATAATTTGCGCCGTAAGAATCATTTAGAATACCAATGTAGGTTGACGCAAAGATCTCAATGAATTGCGCTAATCCATTCCACAACGAAGTGGCCCGCCCCATGAACTGACCATCAATGTGCGTCATTAAAATTGTATTTAGAACAATTCGTAAAGATGAGTTGGCCAGGCCGATTAGAAAACTAGCAGCGTACATGAGACTAATTTGGTGACCAAGAAACAGCGCAATTAAGGCTAATACAACTAGGCCAAATAAAGTAATCGTAATCATCTTTTTTCTGAATTTTTTTAAAATATTGGCCATTAATAGACCAGAAACTAAACCACCAATCCCGTAAGACATATCTGCAAAACCATAAACAACACTATTTGACCTTAATATTGTTGCAACATAATCTGGTGATGATACATTAAAAAGTTGGGTGACAATCAAAGGCAAAATTGAGAGCAACCCGACAATTAAAACTAGGCGATTATGCAAAACATATTTCAAACCACCCTTAAACCCACTGTTCGTCCCCTGGGTCATAGAAGGCGGATCTTTTTTTATTTTAACGATGAGTAAACTACTTACCAAAAAGACTAAGGCATTGATCACTAAAATAACCGTAAAACCAGTGTAATGTAAGATCACACCAGAGGCAGCGCCCGCCGTAAACATCCCAACTTGTAAAGAAATTTCAATAAATGAATTGGCCGAACCGAGCATTCCTTTTGGGAGCACTGTTTGCACGTAACTACGTGAGGCCGCCATGTAAGTAATCCAGCCGGCACCTGTGATCAGTGCTAGTAAATACATTAACCACAGTGAAAAACCAGTAATGGCAAAATAAAGGGCAATTAAAGCAATGAGCCCGCTGCGAACCAAAAAGGTTATAAAAATAACGGTTTTTCGAGAAAAACGATCGGTAATGCTTCCAGCCAGCGGCGCCATTAAAAATCCCGCTAACACGTTAAGTGTTAAATAAATTCCCACGTATTTATTTGAATGTGTTTGTGCCAGCAAATACCAGTTGGCTCCTACCGTAGTCATGCCAACGCCAAAACTAGAAATAATGTCGGCAAAAAAGAAGTTTCTAAATTCATGGTTTTTTAATAAATTAAGCATGCTGGTCACCATCCCTTTTAAGTTGGTGACCAAGTTGGGCCGCAAGTTGCAAGGCCGCCTGATCATTTTTAATTTCTAAGGGCCGATTTGCTTCACCAATAAGCACTGTTTTAAAGTTCATTTGGAGAAACTCACAAATATAACGAAACTGTTGCTCAATCAATTGACCTTTTTTACGGGGCCGGTCACCACCAACTAAAACTAAATAAACCTGCTTGCCTTTCATTCCTTCCCGAAAGCCTTGCACCAGCTTAAGTGACTCTGACCAGCGATCAATAAAGGTCTTCATTAAACCGGACATGCCATACCAATAAATTGGAGTGGCAAATACAATAACCTGCGCCGTTAAAACCTGCTTAATTAGGCGCGGATAATCATCGGCCACGCGGGGCCACTCCCGGTCGTGTCGGTGATCAACAATTGGCTGGAGCGTAAATGTTTTAATCTCAAGCTCCGTAAATGGTAATCCCGCTAACATCGTCTTCGCCAGGTAGGTTGAATTACTTGCCTGGCGTGAGCTACCAGTAATCAAAACTATTTTCATGTCGCCATCCCCTCATTTATTTTTTAGTCTAGCATGCTAACCGCTAGAGACGTATACTTGTTGCATATAGTTCACAAGGAGTGTGAAATCGGCTTGATTACTACTTTCGGTACCACTTATAAACGCTTGCGCGAGGCCAAAAACATCACCATGCAAAAGGCGGCAAACCAAATTGTTTCTAAATCATTTTTATCACGCTTTGAGCGAAATTTAACCAACATTAGCTTTGCAAAACTTTACGCATTGCTCTTAAATATCAACGTTTCCGTTGCGGAATTTATTTTTATTGATAACGTCTACCACCACCGGCACCAGGCCTTTTATTTTGACGACACCAAGGATTATCTCGATCAAATCACAAAACTTACTCACCAACAATTGATTAACGACTACTTTAAAAAGTGGCAGGAAAATCAATCAACTTATAATTATTTCAATTATTTGAAGCAAAAACATTTAACCCGCACTGAGCATTTAACGCCCACCGAAATTCACGAGATTAGTAATTTTTTATTCAATATTGAAACCTGGACACACTACGAAATTCGTTTGTACATGAGTACCATGGATGTTTTTCCTGCACCAACCGTTTACGCTTTGACCAAACAATTACTTCACAACGGCGAAATCACCTTGAATGTCGATTGGAATCACCAGGCAGATTTCACCTACATTTTATTAAAATCGGCCTTACTAGCCAGTTATCAGCACGATCTGGAAGACGCCGTTTATTTTTCTGATCAGGTAGCCCAAACTATTGATAACGAGCAGTACCTTTACGAAAAAACTGAACTACACTTTATTCACGGCCTGATTTACTTGCAAAAAAATAAAACTGCCTTGGGAAACCAAACTATTAATGAAGTCTTTTCAATATTTAAACAATTAGATTCACCAAACCTGTTACGCCTTTACCAGCAACGTCTGAAAAAGTTTCAGGCCTGGCAGCATTAAGGAGAGCACTGACTCGCTTTTACATTTTGAATGTGATTTAGGCAAAGGTGTATCGACGCAAATAAAACGCTAATCGTGAAGTTACACCAGTCATATTTGAAAATAATTTTCCAGGTCAGTTCAGTCTAAATGTATAAAAAAAATGGGTTGCTTTTTTAATTACACCACTTCAAAATAAAAATGGCCTGTAATCAGAACAATCTGGTTACAGGTCACTTAATTTAGAGAATGTTTAAATTACACCATAACTGAGCCTTATTACAAACTTCATTGGCAATGTTGATCAGATTCTAGAAAAAATTAATTCTATCTAATTTAACGTGACCACTAAACAATGTGCACTAAAACACTAAATTGAATTATTTAATCATCTGAACTAGGCTAAGTTTGCGAGGTGATTGGATGTCGTATTTTAAAACTAACGACAATGTAAAACTTTATTATTCTGAATCAGGTCAGGGCCAAAATTTATTATTGGTGCACGGTTATGGTTGTTCCGGAAAATATTTTGAAAGAAATATTCCTGAGCTTGGCCAACATTTTCACGTTATCACAGTTGATTTACGCGGTCATGGTAATTCTAATACCGTTAACAGCGGTGCCAGGATTTCTCGATTGGCAACTGATATTCATGAGTTATTAACGCAATTGAACCTAACAAATGTTACTTATCTCGGCTGGTCAATGGGCTGCTCCGTTGGCTGGTCATACTGGGATCTTTTCCAAAATGATCGATTAAGTAAATTTATCTTCGTTGACGAACCTGCATGGGCGCTTTCTACCAAAGAAAATCCATCGGGCCTACTAAATTATCAGGCTACACTCGATTTTTGTAAGTCCCTATTTACCAATAAAGAAGAAGCACTCGGTAGTTTTATTAAGGGTATCGTAATTAATAAAGCACTTAATTTAACAGATTTATTGGCCGAATCAAATAAGGGTAAAGCTGATTTCATTGCCCCTTTATTTTATAATCATATGGTAAATAATTGGTCAGATGTTATCAAAACAATCACAATTCCTAGTTTGGTAATCTCAGGTAAAAAAAGTTTCTTTAATTGGAGACTGGTCAAGCAAGTTAGTGATGAATTACCAAAAGGTCAATTTGAAAGCTTTGCTAACGTTGGCCATATGCTATTTTATGAAGAGGCAGATCGCTTCAACAAATTAGTTACTAACTTTGTCCAAGCATAACTGGTCGCTTTAGTAAACTGTTAATCACTTTATCTATACCAAATTAGATTAGCCAGACTAGATGCTAATAAGGGAATGGGACAAAAGTCGGTTTGGGGTTTACGCCGCGTAACGTAGGCTAATTCAATAACCGTATTGTGGCTATTGAATTAGCCGTAGTTAGGCACATGAACCCAAACCTTTGGCGCACGTTCTAAAGTAATGATCAGGAATAGTAAAGAGGCCAGGACTTTTATCCCGGCCTTATTTACCAACATGAATTAGGTACGTGTTCGGAAATCGGGTTTAATTTTATTTTCGACAGTTCATCCGGAAAAGGCTATTTATAACTTTCCTTTGCTTTATCGCCGACTGATAGCGTATGATAGAAATTAAATCATTATTTACAAATTTTACCAAGGCGAAATGACACGTTCATTCGTTGTGCGGTGCTTGTATATCTTTGTGGCCTCTAGGTTACCATTGAAAAGTACCTTCTGTAGTTTGCATACTACTGAAGTGCGTTTTCCTTGGTTCTGGAGGTTATTTTTTGCACCAAATAGAAAAACAAGTCCCATTGCAAACCAAACTGGCTATTTTCGGAACCGCTGGACTAGCCTTTTGTGGTGTATTAGTTGAAACATCGATGAACGTTACCTTTCCCACCTTAATGAACCAATTTAACACATCATTAAGTACCGTCCAGTGGGTAACCACCGCCTATTTACTGGCAGTGGCCGCCACTATGATTGTTGCGGCCTTTGTTCAGAACAATTTTAAAACGCGAACGATCGTCAACATTGGTGGACTCGCATTTGTTTGTGGTGGCCTACTATGCGCCACAGCACCGATTTTACCAGTACTCTTATTAGGTCGCATCATTCAGGCCTTTGGAACCGGCTTTGCCATGCCTTTAGTTTTTGCACTAATCATGCAGCAAGTGCCGTTTCATCAACAGGGCAAATTCACCGGAACTGCTGGAATGATCATTGCCATGGCCCCTTCATTAGGCCCAACCTATGGGGGGTTGATCACTCAGTTTACCACCTGGCCCGTGATTTTTTGGATCACAATTCCTATCGGCGCAATCTGTTGGTTAATCGCTAGTAAAAACATGCCCCAATTAGCTAACACGCAACAACAAAAATTTCCGCTGTCCCAGTTTATTTTCGCAGTAATCGGCCTAATTCTATTGACACTAGGCCTTAATAATGCTGGAACTGCCGGCCCTGGTGCCCCCAGTTGTTATCTGCCAATAATTCTCGCTTTACTCGCCTTTGCCACTTTTATCCACTTGGCCAACCATAGTACACACCCACTGATTCAACTGGCAGTTTTCAAAAATCAAACCTTTGTTAAAGTACTATTGCTCTACTTTTTAATTCAGTTCGTTCAAATTGGCATGTCTTTTTTACTACCAAACTTTGCCCAACTAGCTTTAGGCCAAAATGCCTTAATTTCTGGTTTACTTCTATTAGCCGGTAGTTTGACCTCTGCCATATTATCGCCACTCGCTGGTGCTTTGATGGATCGTCGTGGCTTCAAACAACCAATCTTACTAGGAACTGTTTTCTTGCTGGTCTCCACACTGTTATTTGCACTCTTTGCCCAGCATTTAACCATTTTGCCGATCATCATTTTTAATGTACTTTACATGGTTGGTTTCAGTTTCATGTTCAACAATTCATTGACTTTCGGATTACAGCAGGTCCCCCGCACCCAAATCGGTGATGGTAATGCGCTTTTCAATACCTTACAACAATACGCAGGCTCCCTTGGAACAACAGTCATGGCGGTTATGCTGGCCACTGGCGTCCGCTTAACGCCTAAAGCAACTTCAGTGGTCCAAACAGTCAATGGGAGTCAACTTGCTTTATGGCTGAGCTTCGGCATAATTGTGATCGTTGCCCTGTTAGCACTATCAATTAAACCTAACCGCCAAAAATAGAAAGTGTTTGGAAAAGTAAATTAGTTAAAAAAGTACTACCGAAGGGACTTTCAAAACAAATATTAACGTATTACTGCCCACAAAGAGGCTAGGACAAATGTCCTAGCCTCTTACTGTTTCCGAACATTGCTCTAAAACGTGAGCCCAAAACTGACTTTTGTTCCACTTTCTTTGTGGCTTACCAATTAGATATAAATTTATTTTTGCCTAATTCGACATTTTTTCAAACACTTGCTAATTGATTGCGGCCGCGTAGTCTACACCTAATCGTGTAGCGATTCCAACAATCTCCTCCAACGTTCGATCGTCAATAATGATGCCATTTTGCTTCCGATCTTCGTAAGCAATTGCCTCTTTATCACCGTGAACGTAAATTGTTTTACCTGGAATGGCCGGCAATTCGCGAATATCCTGTAAGTAACGAGAAAAACGATCAATAATTTTATCCTTATCACCAAAAATAGCGGGATCAATCACCGTGAAACTTTGGCACGGGCCAACACTCAAATCATCCGGCGTAATCTCAGTCGAAATATTACCCATCGATAAAATTGACGTGAAGACTTCAACAATAATACCCAAACCAAAACCTTTGTGACTGCCGGTATCCTCAGAAACGCCACCTAAGGGCGCCAAACCAACATTGGCTTCCGGATCCCGAAGTGCCGCAAAATCGGCTTGATCACGGTGATCATAGACTGGCTCGTTACCATTCTTTGCCACCCATAATGCTGGCAAATCTTTTTCCAATTTATTATAAACCTCGATTTTCCCCTGAGGGACTGTTGTCGTCGCACAATCAAAGATAAACGTGTGCGGCTTGGCCGGCATGGCAAAAGCAATCGGATTAGTGCCAACAAAGGCCTTAGTGGCGTGCGTCGGTAACATCGCTGGTCGTGAATTACACGAGGACATTCCGATCAACCCCTGTTCCGCCGCTAAATTGGCGTAGTACCCGGCAATTCCGTAATGACCAGAATTCCGCGTAGTCACAATACCAATCCCATGTTGTTTGGCCTTCTTAATTGCTAAATCCATGCTAAAAATACCATTCAACTGTCCAAGACCAAAATGGGCGTCAACCACAGCAGAAACATCCGTTTCCTTAACGATTTCTGGCTTACTATGTACGCGAATCTTACCATTTTGAATGAAGTCATCATACATGATCAACCGCTGCACCCCGTGCGATTCAATGCCGTGTAAATCAGTATAAATGAGCATCTCCGCCAACTGCTCACTTTGCTCGGCGGAAAATCCATAACCCTGATAAATCTCAAAAACTAGTTGTTTCATTTTATCACTATCATATCTTTTTACCACGTTGGCCACCACACTCTTTAGATTCTTAAATAAACCGCTGTACAATTCAAGTTATGCTATTTATGCTAAAGAAAATAATGTTATTTGTCAACCTTATTTTTAATCAAAAACAAATTATTTTACAATAATATCCTCTATATTTTAATTAATTATTCATAATATTAAATTCTCTAGTAAATAATTTATTTTCTAGATGTATTGAAATTACGCCCACTGGGTTCTATCCATAATTTGAATTTGGTTACTATTGGTTTAATATTGGTTTTGCGCTGCTTGCAGCGCTATTTTTTGTTTAATTAAGTTAAAGTAACTTTTTTATGTTATACTTTAGTTAATTATTAAGAAAGTAAGTGCTGCCATGTCCTTCCCTTATCAAAAGAGTTTCAATAAATATTTACAGAATAAAGAATTGGCTCCCATCACAATTTCGGAGTATCAGCACACCTTGACCGATTTTTTTGACTACCTTCAACAATTTAATTGGGCCTACCAAAGTGATCCGGATTTAAATAATATTTTAGAAAACGATATCCGCGATTACCTCACCATGCTACTGAATCAGCGTGCCTTAAAAAACGATACCTATAACAAAATTATGTCCCACCTAAATAATTACTTTAAATTTCTTTTTACTCGCGAATTAATTACCAATTATCCAACAGTTGGCCTAAAAGGTTTACCTAAAGAACGTTTGACTACAACTTTTCAAACTGATTGGTTACAGGAATTACCTGAACTACTACAAAATGAACAACTAACTTTTTATACACGGGCGGCCCTTTTATTATTGGCCAAGGGATTCACAGTCAAGGAATTTCTTAGCCCCGGTTTTTACCAACAACTTGATCTATCAAAATTAACACCCAGTGAACGCCAATTCTGGTCGGAATTTCAGACTTACCGCCAGCCATTTGCCACATTACAGGCTAGTCAGGATTTATTTCTTAAAACACGGCGGGATACCGACCAGCCGCAGTTAACCTTACCTGGTTTACACAAATATTTGAAGCGGGATGGTAATATTCTAAAAATAACTTTGTTACCTAGTAAGCTGCACCAAGGTTACCTGATGTACTACATTATTAATCACCGAGAATTATCTGACCAAGAACTAATGGCGGCCCTACGCCTTGATCCCGCCTCATTGGCGTACTATAAAAAGAATTTACCATAACAAAACGGACCAACAAAGTTGTCAGCGCAACTTTGTTGGTCCGTTTTATCGATAATTTGATCTACTTTATTCTTGTTGGTATTCTTCTAAAAGTAAGGCCATATCATCGTCGGTGGGCACTAATTTAACGTAACGCTGTAAGGCCGCCAGAGTTTCATCGCGCAACCCTTCTTCGCGAAAGAAATTAATGATTTGCCGCAAAAAATTAGGCTCATTTTTAAAGGTTGAATAGGCTAGTAAATAGTTTTCCCGTGCTTTTTTATAGGCCTCTAAGCGCTCGTAGGAGACGCCTAAATTCCAATAGGCCTGCGGATCTACATCCCCCTGATCAACCGCCTTAGCCAACAATTTAACGTTATCAGTATCTCGTTGCTGCTTAACGTACAAATTACTGAGCTCGATTTTTGCGGCCATATTATCCGGGTCAATTTGCAGTAGCTGAATTAAATATTTTTCCCCAGCCTTACTGTCATCCAGCCGCAACGCAACGTGGGCCGCCTTATTATAGAGAACCTCATTGTATTGATCCATACCAATACCTTCCTGCAAAACCCGCATGGCTTCCTCTAATTGTTGGTTGGCCTCCAGAGCCTCCGCCAAATAGGGATAAAGTGATGTGTACTGCGGATCTTGATCACGCAAACCTGATAAAACTTCAATTGCTTTTTTGTAATCCTTTAACTGTAATTCAACAAAACCGTACTGAAAAGCGGCATCAGGATCCAATTCTTCAGTCGGAATTTGTTCCAAATATTCTAATGCCCGCTCAAACTCACCAGTATTAGCGTAAGCAACTCCTAAACGTTGAATTATATTAACCTTAGAAAGTTCAGTCACCCCGGCCGCTACTAATGTTTCGTAATAGATGACCGCCTTATGGAATTCCCCACTATCAAAATAGAATTCGGCCAACGCAAACGTAATCACTGATTCATCTGGGAACAAACGGCGAGCAGTTAATAACTTTTGTTCACTGACCTCATAGAGCCCTTGTTGCTGGTACATATCGGCCGCAACCAGTAAACTTTCCGCATAAGCAGGTGAATCCGGTTTGATTGCGTCCAAATAGGTCAGCGCCTCATCATTATTACCATCGCTAATCGCAATATCGGCCAAAGTGGTTCGAATCTCATCTTCATCGGGATACTTTTTCAATAGTTTTAAATACGTGCGTTTGGCTTGTTTTAAAAATCCTAAGGCATATAGATTCTCAGCTAAACTAAATAGGGTTTCGTCATCATCACGCCGTAACGCTTGAATAAATGCCTTGTTGGCCGCATCAAGTTGGCCGCTAGAGAGTTTTGTTAACATTTGTTCTGAATAACTCATCTAAAAACACCCTTCTTCGTTTTGTTGTCAAATACACATTAGTTTAGCATAAAAGTACTTAATTTGCTCAAAAATTGACGACAAAAAAACTAGCAATCTAAATTGCTAGTCCTTCATTACTTATTTAACAGCATCTTTCAATGCCTTACCAGGTTTAAATGCTGGTACCTTGCTTGCTGGAATTTGAATTTCAGCGCCAGTTTGTGGGTTACGACCCTTACGAGCAGCACGGTCACGAACTTCGAAGTTACCAAAACCAATCAATTGAACTTTTTCGCCTTTTGCTAATGTATCTTGGATTGAACCAAAAACAGCATCAACAGCAGCAGTTGCGTCCTTTTTGGTTAAACCAGTTTGACTTGCAACATTTTCGATTAATTCAGCTTTATTTGCCATAGTGAATTCACCTCCGCATCAAAATAATAGACTCATCGTCTAATATCAGATTTGCCATTTCTATTAAAAATAGAAAGTGACGAAATAATGAAACAAAATCATCATTTCTGAATCAAAGATATCATAGGAATGCCTTGATAGCAAGGTTTTTTCGTGATTTATCACGTATTTTTTAATAAAATAGCCAAAATTAGTAAATCTGGCATCAATCTGGCCAAATTTGCGTTACAGCAAGCTCTAACTACTTTCGCCGCCGGGTAATAATGTGAATTGGCGTTCCTGAAAATTCGAAGGCCGCGCGAATTTGATTTTCAATAAAACGTTCATAAGAAAAATGCATCAAATCAGGATCATTCACAAAAATAACAAACGTTGGTGGCTTAATGGCCACTTGTGTTGCGTAATAAACCCGCAACTTTTTACCGTTAGTCGACGGTGTTGGGTTAGTTGCAATTGCATCCATCAAAACATCATTCAAAACAGAAGATTTAATTCGACGATTTTGATTTTTACTTACTTCTTGAATCATTTTCGGTAGCTGATCAAGGCGTTGCTTAGTTTTAGCCGAAACAAAAACAATTGGGGCGTAATCTAGGTAAGCAAAATTGGCCCGAATGGCATTTTCAAAATCACTTAACGTATGGTTATCCTTTTTAAGCGTATCCCATTTATTAACTGTTATAATAATTCCCCGACCGGCCTCATGCGCGTAACCCGCAATGCGCTTGTCCTGCTCGCGAATACCTTCTTTGGCGTTTAACGTGACTAAGACAACATCAGAACGATCAATTGCGGCCATTGCCCGTAAAACACTGTATTTTTCGGCATTTTCGTAGGCCTTACCCCGTTTACGTAAACCAGCCGTATCAATCATCGTAAACTCTGAATCATCAGCAGCAATAAACTGCGTGTCAACGGCATCCCGTGTTGTCCCGGCAATACTAGAAACAATGACCCGGTTCTCGCCTAAGATAGCATTAACTAGTGATGACTTACCAACATTCGGTCGGCCAATCAAACTAAAATGGATTCGATCATCATCAACTTCATCAATTTCTTCGGGAAAATGCTTAACAATCTCATCAAGTAAATCACCCATCCCAATGCCATGAACGCCAGAAACACCAACTGGATCACCAAATCCTAAAGCATAATAATCATAAATATCTTGCCTTAGTTCTTGGTTATCGACCTTATTAACTGCCAAAACAACTGGCTTATCCGATCGATAAAGTAATCTAGCAACTTTCTCATCAGCATCAGTTAAACCTTCACGAACACTGGTCAAAAAAACAATAACATCAGCTTCATCAATTGCAACTTCGGCTTGTTCTTTAATTTGTTCTAGAAATGGTTCATCACCAATGTCGATTCCGCCGGTATCAATTAAATTAAACTCATGGCCCAGCCATTCTGCCGGCGCATAAATCCGATCACGCGTCACACCTGGCGCGTCATCAACAATGGAAATTCGTTCGCCAGCAATTCGGTTAAATACAGTTGATTTACCGACATTAGGCCGACCTACAATTGCCACTACAGGTTTTGTCATTACAATCCCTCACTTTCATTTAAAATTCACAACTTCAAACAAAAAAGAGATTGGTATTGGGCCAATCTCCAAATTGTTATAAAACTGATTTAGTTCTTATCATCATCGTTATTAGACGTACTCTTTTTTAATTCATTGCCAATAAGATCGCCTAATGTGAAGCCACCTTCATCATCATTACTTTGATAATTGCTGGTTTCTGCAGGTGAAGCCGTATTTGTTTTATCATCAGTATTTGGTTTTGGTGTTAAAGCCTTAATCGAAAGTGCTAAACGGTGCGCCTCAGGTTTAACTTCTAAGACTTTAACCTTGATTGTCTCGCCTTCAGAAAGTACTTCATTCGGTGTTGCAATATGTTCATGTGAAATCTGAGAAATATGAACTAAACCTTCAACACCAGGGAATACTTCAACAAAGGCACCAAAAGTTGTTAATCGTTTAACCGTACCTTCAAGGACGGTACCAGCTGGTGCCTTATCCTCAATACCATCCCAAGGTTCAGGAAGTAAAGCTTTCAATGAAAGTGAAATCCGGTTCTTTTCAGGGTCAACTGCTAACACCTTAACCTTAAGCTGTTGACCTACTTTAAGAACATCGGAAGGCTTAGCAACACGTTCATAAGAAATTTCGGAAACGTGAACTAATCCATCAATGCCACCAAGATCTACAAAGGCACCAAAATTAGTCAAACGAGCAACAGTACCTTCGACAGTGTCGCCGGCCTTAATTGTTGCTAAAATCTTTTCGCGTTGTTCAGCCTTTTGAGCTTCAACAATCGCACGGTGCGATAAAATCAAACGATTCTCGCTTGGTTCGATTTCGATAATCTTAAGTTCTAATTCTTGACCTTTGTATTGTGACAAGTCATCAACAAAATGGTCAGAAATCATCGATGCTGGGATAAAACCACGAACACCAGCGTCAACTACCAAGCCACCCTTAACAACTTCGGTAACGGTTGCGGTAAGCGTATTGCCAGCTTCAAATTCCTTCTGAATATCGGCCCAGACCTTACGTGCTTCTAACCGACGTTTAGAAAGGAGGTAACTACCATTCTCTTTATCCTTACCAATAGTTGAAATAACGACTAAATCAAGTACATCACCAACTTTGGCAATATCCTTAATGTCATCAACTGGTTGACTGGCCAATTCCTTAAGTGGAACAACGCCTTCAACCCCAGTACCCTGGAATACCAACGATTAATTGCTTATCATCGTCAATTGCGAGTACTTCACCTTTCACAATGTCACCGATCTTCACATCGTGGACGCTATTTAAAGCATCCGCCATGGCATTTTTATTTTCATTTGTATTATTATTTTCACTCATGCCAAAAATCCTCCTTAAACAGCTTGAAACTACAGTGTCTATTTTATAGTAAAAGCAGACGAAATGCTAGGAAAAGCTATTATTTATTATGATCTTTCTCTTTTTCTTGGACAATTCTAATAATTCGCGCAACAACTTGATCAATATTTAATGACGTTGTATCAACTAACACCGCATCTTTTGCTTGAACTAACGGGGAAATTTTACGCGTAGAATCCTTTTTATCCCGTAATTCAATTTCTTGCTTTAAAACGGCAAGGGGCGTATTAATCCCCTTCGTTAAATTTTCTTTATACCGTCTTGTAGCCCGTTCGGAAACACTGGCAACTAAGAAAATCTTAACTTCAGCGTTAGGTAACACGGCCGTTCCAATATCGCGACCATCCATCACAATATTTCCCACCGCCGCAATTTGATGTTGTAGCTGAACTAACTTCTGCCGGACGCCACCTAATGCGGCAATCGTTGAAACATTATTGGTCACATCAGGTTGCCGAATGGCCGCTGTAACCTCGGTTTCATTAAAGAAAACCCGCTGCTCAACCTCTCCCGGCTCAAAGCGAATCGTACTTTTATCCAATAAAGCAACAACCGCTACTTCATCAGTTAGCCTTAAACCATGTTGCATCGCCGCCCAAGTAATTGAACGATACATCGCACCTGTATCACAGTAAGTATAATGTAATTGTTTAGCAACCAATTTTGCTACTGTGCTTTTCCCAGCCGATGCCGGACCATCAATTGCGATCTGTAAACCCACTGCCATTAATCAAAACCCCTTTTTCCACAAAAAAATTGAGGTCAGCCACAGACCTCAGTAGTTAACTTTTAATATTTTATTTAACCCGTAATTGCTGACCTGGCTTAATTGTGGCTGCACTAGTTAACCCATTTAATTTCAAGAGTTCTTGAACACTTAAACCATTATTAGCCGCTACCCGGTAAACACCTTGGCCAGCCGCAACGGTCACGTAACTGCCACTGCTGCTATTAGCAGAAGCGGCACTACTGCTAGTAGACGCTGCACTTGAACTACTAGAACTCGCGGCGGCCACTTGCTCAGAAGAAGAGGCCGCCTGTGCAGTACTTGTTTCTGTTGTGGCAACCGAACTCGTCTTTTGCGCGTTACTTGTCGTTACTTTCTTACGACTGCTTGCCTGTGCATTTTTTTTTGACTGCGTTTTTTTGCTAGTAGCTACCTTTTTCTTAGAAGAGCTCACAATTGCAGTCGTGTTATGTGGTGTCACTGGCTTATTCATCTGATTTTGAAAAATCATCCAAGCCCCAATAGGTAGTGCAGCTAAAGCTAACAAAGCAATCGTCAGGATTGTCACAAAAGTTGCGTTACCCCGGTCTTTTTTTCGAGTTGCAGCACGCGAGACGTTGCCCCGATCATCACGGGTATTGTCAAACTGCTTGGCCCAAGGACGTTCTTCATGAGCAGCAGTTTTTTTATTTGGTTCCTCATTCTTATTCATTGACGCTCCCCCTCATTCACGAAATACCATTAACAATACCTGGTTTCGTTAGCGGACCAATCATATTCTTAGGTCGAACTTCTAGGAATTATTGTAACATAAACCACTTTCAAATTCTTTAATATTCCGTAAAGAAAAGTTGCTTTAGGCGGCTTTGCCAATCGGCATAGGCAACGCTCTCTTTTTGTTCTTCCTTTTTTGTGATCAAATTCAATTGTTCAAGGTAATCGGTCATTTGATTATGGCAACAACAATCGTTATCACAAGTGATTGATTTATGGTCCGCAAAATAAGTTAAAATAAACTGCCGTTTACAATTTGGCGTTGTGATGTAACTTAGCATACCACCTAACGCCAAACGTTTTTCCTCTTGCCGTTTTTGTAAAAGTTGCTGAATGGCCGAAGCAGAATAACCATGCTGTTGATAGAAGCGGAGCAAATCGATCTCAGGAAAGTGCATTGCTTTAAAATTATTTGGATTCTTAAAATATTGATTAATGAGCCCCTTATCCGGAATACCACTCGCCATTAAATTGGCTTGAATTCGGATATCGCTAGGTTGAAACAGTAAAATGGCAATACTTTGTTGCCCATCGCGACCTGCTCGACCTGTTTCTTGTAAATAGCTTTCTAGATTAGAGGCTAAATGATAATGCAAAACAAATCGAATGTTGGCCTTATTGATCCCCATTCCAAAGGCGGTAGTTGCACAAATAATTGCTAGGTCGCCTTGCATAAATTGTTGCTGAATGGCGTAGCGATCTTGACTAGGTAGGTCTCCATGATAAAAGCTAGTTCTTATACCCGTTTCTTTTTGAATTTTATCGGCCATTTCTTCAGACTTTTGTTTGCTAGAAAAATAAACAATTCCTGGTTTTTTTAGTTGCCGACAGAATTGAATCAAGGCCCGCTCTTTTTCGGATTCATTTGCGTATTGTTGAACGTCTAAATAAATATTAGGTCGGTCAACAGAATAAATAACTTTTTTCGTTGTGGCCGCCGTTAAACCTAGTTTGACTAGAATATCGGCCTGTACACGTTTAGTGGCCGTGGCTGTCATGGCCAACGTTGCACGCGGTTGTAACTGCTCACGCAAAGAGGCCAATTCAAGATAATCCGGCCGAAAATCCGTCCCCCACTGTGAAATACAATGTGCCTCATCAATCGCTAGCAGTGAAATTTCTAGCCGGCCTAACGCAGTGCGAACACGCGGTTGATTAGCCATTTCTGGTGATAAAAAGATAAAACGGTACTGCTGTAGCTGTTGTAATACGCCATTTTTCTCCATTATTGTTAGGTCTGAAGTCAAGGCCACTACTTTTTTTTCACCTAAATAGTGTAGCCGTGCTACTTGATCTTGCATCAGGGATAATAATGGTGAAACGATAACAACACTTCCGCTGGTCGCATAACCTGGTAATTGATAACAGAGCGATTTACCAGTCCCAGTAGGCAAAACCGCAAACGTATCTTGACCTGCTAAAACCGCCTGAATAACGTCCAATTGGCCTGGTTTAAAAGTTGTATAACCAAATCGTTTAGTTAATATTTTTGTCAATTCCGCCGTATTCATGGCTTCTCCTCCATTCAATTTGGTATAAACGAAATGTAAAAAATGAAATATCTTGCGCCGCTACTAGATCATATTGCCAGTCATCAATAACTGTTCCAGAAAAGGCCGTTGCTAATTTTTGCCGTTGCGTCGCTGTTAGATAAGTTTTATAAGGAAAATTTGGTGTTAAGATAGCGGCCTCTAATAAATGTTCAGTAATTGTACCCGGCCTTAAACGCCGCATTTGCGCAATTTTAGTTAGGTCAGTGCCCTGAAGTGCCAGACGATAAGTCAATGCGCTACTCTGACTAAGCACACCTTGTGCGAGCGGTTGCCAAAGCGCGGCCAGTAACGGAAAATCCACCGGTGTCTTTTGCAGTAAATTAATTAAATGGGCCGTAATATCAATTTGATACAGCGCAACCTCAAGCGGCATTAGTTTAAATAATTGTGCAACTTGGGGCAACGCAAACCGCGTAATTTTGTAGCCAACTAAAAATTGACTGTAAATATCGGCATCATGCTGGGGTAACTGTTGCAAAAATTGCTGCCATTCCCTTAATAAGGCATGACCTAATTGCGGTGATTTATGCTGGGTAAACCACACTTTTACGGCCTGCTGATCAACTTCGGATACTTCAAGCGGATAGTAACGTGCATTATGGCGGGTATACTCGGACGTTACTTGCGTGGCCAAAAATAATCGCGCCATAAAATGCTGCAAATTAGGTTGCTTAAATCCATTGAACCACTGGGGAACAAAATGCGCCAACATAAAGGTCTGCTGTGATTTTAAACCGGCTTCAGTTAACCGGTAACGTTTTTCTTCCATCTCCAATTGGCCACGTTGTTTTAATCGGTCAAGGCCACGCTTAAAATTCACATCATTTAAGTGAGGCATAAGCTGGTATAATGAAAGTAACTGATAGGTCAATCCGGCGTATAAATTGGACACTGTCCGTTTTCCCTTGAGTAAATTTAAAATTGCTCGCGATCGCCGCCACTGTACCCGATCAAATAATAGTAATAAATAATCTTCTTGTTCCATGAGAATCCCTTCTTGGAGGCCAAATTTATGTACAGTAAAGTTCAGCAAGAACAGTGTATTGCCTGTGGCCTATGCCAGATCAATGCACCCCAACTTTTTGACTACCAAACTAACGGTATTGCCTACTTTAAGCCCGACAACAATTTAGGAAAAACACCAATTGCTGCTGACCAGTTAGCAAATTTCAAAAAGGCATACCAAAACTGCCCAACACACGCAATTATCCGCCAAAATATTCCATTTAATATAAAACAAATTTACTAAAGTAGCTTTAAAATATAAAAAGAAGTGTGCCTTAAGTAATTCTAATTATTAATTATATGTATTTATATGCCGTAAGACCTTAATTACGCTCAATACGCACTCGTGCCTAAAAAATAAAAGAGAGGCTGGGACAAAAGTCCTGGCCTCTTATTGTTTCTGAACATTATTCTAGAACGTGGGCCAAAAGTCTGGGTTCACATGCCTACTTTAATAACCATAGTACGGTTATGAACTAACTTACGTTACACAGTAAACCCAAAGCCGATTTTTGGCCTACTCCCTTAATTTTAACATATCGTCGTCTGACTTCGGCAAATGTGTCCCGGCTAATGAATTTTACCAGTTCTGGCCAACTTTTTAAGAGCCGCTACTTCCTGAGCCTGAAGTGGTCGTGAGTCACCAGAGACTAAACCATCAGCAGTTAAAAAAGCGTACCTTTCCCGCCGTAACTTTTCAACTGGATAACCAACTGCCGTTAACATGTCACGAACTTCATGGTTCATTCCTTCATGAATTGTGACACTGATTTGGGCAGTTCGGTGTACCTTATCACTGGAAAGTAACTTAATCTTAGCGGCAGCCGTGCGTCGTTTTTCTAAACGAACGCCTGTCCGTAACGTTTTCTGGGCCTCACTAGTGGGAATCCCCGTTACTTTAGCGATGTAGGATTTTTCAATTTGGTAGCGCGGGTGCGTTAGTAAATTAGCTAATTCACCATCGTTAGTTAAAATAATCAACCCTGATGTGTTGTAGTCCAAACGACCAATCGGGTAAATTCGTTCATTAACTTCAGGAAAGAAATCAACAACCGTTTTACGCTTTTTATCATCGCTGGCCGCCGAGATAACCTGCCGGGGTTTATAAAATAAGAAATAACGCTTTTTTTCTTGTTCTAACGGAACACCATTAACCTCAATCTGATCCCGATCACTAACTTTAACTCCCATTTCCGTGACCGTTTCACCATTAACGGTAACTCGACCGTCACTAATTAAGGTCTCGGCCTTTCGCCGGGAAGCAACTCCTGCTGCTGCAATAACCTTTTGTAATCTTTCCATTATTTTTCTTCCTTATCTTTTAATTGCGCCTCAAAGGCCTTAAATAGATCAGCTGTATCTGCCGTTTCTAATTCAGTAGTCGTCGCTTTTTCTTGCGTCAAAGGCGGTAGTTCATTCAATTGCTTTAGCCCAAAATAATCAAGAAAAAAAGGACTAGTTACGTATAAAATTGGTCGTCCAGGCGCATTTTTACGGCCTTTTTCTTCGATTAGTCGCCGTAAGGACAAGCGTTGCAGTGCACCGCTACTTTGAACACCACGAATTTCATCAATTTCAACCCGCGTAATCGGTTGTTTATAGGCAATAATTGCCAAGGTTTCTAATGAGGCCTGACTAAGATTAGTCGTTAGTGGTATTTCGTAGTAGTGCTTAATAATTTCGGCGTAAGCCTTTTTAGTCACTAATTTATAGTGATCGCCAAACTGAAAAAGTGTCAGTCCCCGGTGATGATCCGCTTTTAGATCACTCTCAAACTGTTGAAGGGCGCGCATAATCGTTGTGCGCCCTTCAGTTAGTAATTCGTCCAGCTGATCCAGCGTAATACCCTCGTCACCGGCAACAAAGAGTAAACTTTCTAAAGTTGCCGTTAAATTCATGCTTTTGACTCCTTTAAAGCAACCGTAATTGGTGTCAAAACAGCTTCCTGATAACAGGACACTTGACCATTTTTCATTAGTTCTAAAACCGACATAAAAGTGGTTACTGTCTCTTCGACACTTGAATTATTTAACAAATCATCAAAATCCACTATGCCGCGTTTATTTTGCTGTAATTGTTTTATGATTGCTCGAACTTTATCCTTAATTGTAATCGTTTCCCGAACCACATTGCGTACCGAAACCGGCTTAACAACTTTACCTTGCAGTAAATTGACTAGCGCCGCCGTGACCTCATCTATCCGCAAATGTTTCTTCGGCATTGGTAAAGGTTCGGCACTGGCAGTTAGGCTAGGTGCCTTACTAAAATGTGTCTTACGGGCCAGTTCCTTTTGTTGCAAATCAGTTGCGGCTTTTTTGTAGGTTTGGTAAACAAGCAATTGATTAACCAATTCATCCCGTGGATCAATCGAGATATCCTCATCTTCAGTTAATTCAACAGTTGGCTGCCGTGGCAGTAAGGTTTGACTTTTAATGCGCATTAAAGTTGCCGCCATCACAAAATAATCGCCGGCCACTTCTAACCTTGAGGCTTGCATATGGTGCAAATACTCCAAGTATTGGGAAGTAATGGCGACGATTGGAATGTCGTAAATATTCATTTCTGATTTCTTAATTAAATGAAGTAATAGATCTAAAGGACCTTCAAACTCCGGTAATTTTACGGTTAAGGCCAAATCAATCATCCTTTAGTGTGTCTGTTCCCACTTTGCAATTAACGGCGATGTACTAATGGTTCCCATTAATTTATTGTCCGGGTATAATTCAGCCAACTCTGTCAACATCGCAAAACTATTTCCTTCGTTGCGGTCAGAAGGACTTAGTGCAAGGTGGCGTATGATAACGTAATCTTTATTCAATTCGATACCAATAACCCCGGCAAAATCACCACTTGCATTCTTCCACAGGTATAGCTGCCGGCTGGCCTCAGTTTGGTACCAAGTTAGTTCTTCCTTTAAATGACTCACTTCATCCAAATCAGGAATAAAAGACAGTAAGCCCATTGCAATTTTTTCGTAATCTGTTTTGTATTTAAACAGCACTATAAACCTCCAAGGTTAAAACCTGCTTAACTATAAGTACTAATAACCATAACACACAAAAAAATGAAATACAATTCACCTTCAGGCCCGCGGATGATACTTATTATAAACTTCACGGATCCGCTTTTGACTAACGTGAGTATAAATTTGTGTCGTTGAAATGTCTGCGTGGCCCAATAATTCCTGAACAACTCGTAGGTCGGCACCATTTTCCAGTAGGTGCGTTGCAAATGAGTGCCGTAACGTATGCGGCGTAACATCTTTTTTTATTCCCGTTTTTTTAACTAGGCCCTTCAAATTTTTCCAAATACCTTGGCGGGTGAACGGTCGACCATAGTGATTAACAAATAGCGTATCACTACGCTGACCAGACTTTAAAAACTGCGGCCGAGCCGTTTTCAGATACCGTTGAATCCAATCAATGGCAACATCACCAATCGGAATAATTCGTTCTTTATCACCCTTACCAATTGTTTGAATTAAGCCCAAACTTAAATGTAGTTCACTCATTTTTAAGTGGGTTAGTTCGCTAACCCGCAATCCAGTTGCGTACATCACTTCCAAAATTGCACGATCACGAATACCAATGGCCGTGGTTGTATCCGGTGCCTTCAACAAACTGACAACCTCATTTTGCGATAATACCTGAGGCAAATGTTGTTGTCTTTTAGGCGAATCAATTTGAAGCATTGGGTCAGTTGTCATTTGCGCCGTTTCAAGTAAAAAACGGTAAAATTTACGTAGACTTGAGACCATCCGAATAATGCTATTTGTTGCTAAATTTTCATTGTTTAGTTCACTTAAAAAATTTAAGATGACAAAATGGTCTTGATCAAAACTGGTTAATTTCTGAGCCTTTAAATAAGCCATAAAGCGCTCTAAATCACGACAATAACTAGAAACAGTGTTAGGTGCCAGTCCTTTTTCTACTATTAGGTAATGTTTAAAATCAGCTATTAATTCATCCATTAATTTCTCCTAGACCCCTATAAAAAGAGAGCGAAATTAAAAAGTTAGTAATAATACCCACTACTAAACTAATTTATTCCACTCAACCAATTTAATCCTTCGCCATCTGGTTCTTATTTTTACGTTGACAGTCCGCACACAGACCCTGAAAAGTAAGCTTATGGTCCGTAACTTGAAAATGATACCATGAAGCGACAACCTGCTCAACATCGGCTAATAAGTCTTCATGAATTTCTTCAATCTTGCCACACTGGACACATAATAAGTGATGATGAAAATGCTGCTGGGCACCTTCACGC
The DNA here is from genome assembly GCF_003946275.1 of Loigolactobacillus backii. Lineage (GTDB taxonomy): Bacteria > Bacillota > Bacilli > Lactobacillales > Lactobacillaceae > Loigolactobacillus > Loigolactobacillus backii. The sequence continues at coordinate 25,726 of NZ_RHNQ01000002.1, read as the reverse complement.
CGCAAATCATAACGAACTAAACCATCCGTAAAACTTACTTTATTAACAATTCGTAGTTCACTTAAAATATCCAACGTTCGATAAACGGTTGCTAGGCCAATATCAGGAGTTGTTTGCTTAACTCGTAAATAAATTTCTTCAGCACTCAAATGACCTGCCTCATTCGCAAGCAATGAGACAACTGTTGCTTCACGCTGTGGGGTTAATTTAAATCCCGCCGCGTGTAGCTGCTGTTTGATTTTTTTGACGTATTTATCATCAACCATCTAAACGCCCCTCATCCGATTACGTACCAATGACTAAATTCTATAATAATTTAGGGCCAATTGCAATTAGTCTAAAAGTTGCCCAGATTCTAATACACAACGATGCCGAACAGATTGGAATAAATCAAATTTTACAACATGGCCAATTTAATGCCACTGACACTAACCAGCCAACTATTACTTCGTGAACGTAAAAGCTTTAAGCATGATCCGGTTGATCAGGGTCGCCTAAAAGATGGGTTTTACCGTCAGCCTGTTCCACTAAATGTAGCTTCATTAAATGGCCCAGTGCACGCTTAAACTGCCCCTTACTAATACCAAAGAATTCACGAATTGCTTCCGGATCACTCTTATCCGTATAGGCCATAACGTTACCTGGCTGATGTTTGAGTACAGCCAAAATCATCGCCGAATCATCACTAATAGCTTCATAAGCACGCGGGCGCAAAGAAAGATTTAAAACGCCATCTGGTCGAACACCAATTACTCGTGCCTTTAGTTTTTGACCAATCCGTGGCTCAGCATCACGTTCACTAGGGTGAATAAAACCAATGTATTTCTCATCTGTCAGTAAGAAACTACCCACAATTTTTAACCGGTAAATAATGCCTTGCACATCAGAATTATTTTGCTGCTGCGTTGCTTTCTTAGCCATTTCTTGAAAAATATCTTCATCGGCTAATTGCCCCCAAAGCCGGCCCTTCTTATCCACAATAAGACTGACCAAGAGCTGATCACCCTTTGCTGGCCATAAATGGTGAATCGTTGGTAATAAATCGCTAGAAACGACAATATCCTTATTTGGTAAACCAATATCAACAAAGACACCCAGATCACGTCTTGAGGCAACAACTGTCGCCCAAGCGTAGTGTCCGATTTTAACCATTGGCAATTTAGTGGTTAACTGTAGTTCATGTTCTTCATTTTCGTAGGCAAACCCCGTAATGGCATCCGTAACTTGGTGGGGTTTATCAAATTCACTTTTTTCAATTCGAAAAGTTACACCGTCTTTTTGTGCAAAATAATCCTGTTCATTTTCATCGGTTACCGTAACCGAAATAATTTGGCCCATATAATCTGTTGTTTCCATTCAAAAACACCTCACTTTAAAATTGGACTAACATGTAACAATTGCAGAATAACGTACGTCATTCCGGAGGCAATAACTGGTCCAGCAGCAATACCTCGAAAAAAAACAACTCCCATAATTGTACCAAAAACAAGGGCAACCGTAATTTCAGGACTTTGGGCCAATAGTCCGACACCCTTACCTGACAATATGGCCACTAAAACACCACAGAACACGGCAACATATCCAACTGGCGATTTAAACGCGTTAATTAGATCCTTATAACCAATTTGACCAGTGGCAATGGGAACTAAAATGGCCACCGAAATAATTGTAACACCCCAATTAATTCCTTTTGCTTGAATCGTTGTTAATAGTTTTTGCGTGTGCGGTATTAATTTAATTACCAAGACAATTGCCGACGCAATTAATAATGATTGGTTTTTTGCCAAATAGGCAATTAATAAAATAACGCCTAAAAATAACCAGCTTTCCATTGGATTCTCCTTTATATTTAGTTGAATTCTACTTCTTACGGAATAATTCTAATCTTTTTTAACAGTATTTCCTACTTTACCCAGTATTAATGGGCCTAAAAAGAGACTTTTTATTCACCAAATAATCCATTGCCATTCAGCCCAGCAACATTATTGGCAACTAAGGGTTACTGCCTCTTTGTAATACTGGCAACACTTCTTATAGTAAACACTAAAAAAATCCATCATGCAAACGCATGGTGGATTTTAGAGTAACTAATTGATTACATTGCGTTTGAAGCACCGCGATAAACAATCCCACGACGAGAATCAACCGTAATAACTTCATCATCAGATACAAGACTAGTTGCGTCCTTGGCACCAACAACAACAGGAATTCCCATTGCGATACCAACAACAGCAGCATGGCTTGTTAAGCCGCCTGCTTCAACAACTAAGGCACTAGATTTTTCGATTGCTGGTAAGTAATCTTTATCTGTTGTCTTAACGATAAGGACGCCGCCTTCAACAGCTTTTTGGTTAGCTTCTTGAGCGTTAGATGCGATAACAGCCTTACCAATAACGGTTTGGTCGCCAACACCTTGGCCTTCAACAAGTTTAGAACCAATTAACTGAATCTTCATGACATTTGTTGTGCCACGTTCACCAACTGGTACACCAGCAGTGATTAAGATCAAATCGCCTTCCTTAGCAAAACCAAGGTCTTGGGCTTTTTGAGAAGCTAACGTGAACATATCATCAGTTGATGCTGGTTTTTCAGCAACAATTGGGAAAACGCCCCAGTTGATTGCTAAGCCACGACGAGTACGTTCGTCAAATGTGATTGCTAAGATATCAGATTTTGGCCGGTACTTAGAAATCATACGAGCTGTGAAGCCTGATTCTGTAGCCGCAACAATTGTACGGATACCAAGGTTCCGTGCAGTATGGGCAACAGATTGACCAATGGCTTCAGTAACATCAGTCTTACCGAATTCCTTCAAAGCAAATGAATCAGCATCGACCATGGCTTTTTCAGCACGTTCAGCAATCCGTGCCATTGTAGCAACAGATTCTACTGGGTACTTACCATTAGCGCTTTCGCCTGAAAGCATTGTTGCGTCAGTACCATCAAAGATGGCATTGGCAACGTCAGTAGCTTCAGCACGTGTAGGTCGAGGATTTTCTTGCATTGAGTCTAACATTTGAGTTGCAGTGATAACTGGTTTACCAATAGCATTGCACTTCTTGATCAAACGTTTTTGAATAATCGGAACGTTTTCAACAGGAATTTCAACACCCATATCACCACGAGCAACCATCAAGCCATCAGAAACCTTCAAAATTTCATCCATATTATCGATACCTTCTTGAGATTCGATCTTAGGGAAGATTTGAACGTGTTCCATGTGCTTTTCTTCTAATAATTCGCGAATATCAAGAACATCTTGTGCTTTACGAGCGAAACTAGCAGCAATGTAGTCAATATCATGGTCTAAGCCAAAACGAATATCACTAGCATCTTTTTCAGTAATACCTGGTAAATGGATGGCAACGCCAGGAGCGTTAACACCTTTACGGGAGCCTAAGAGACCATCATTTTGAACTTCTGTAATCAGTTCTTTATGTGCGTCATCTTTTTCGGTAATCTTCATATCGATTAAGCCATCATCGAACAGTACATGGCCGCCAATATGAACGTCATCAAAAAGGCCAGGGTAAGTAACGGCAATCTTTTCGTGGGTGCCTTCAAGTGAGTCATCCATTGAGATACGGGCTACATCGCCAGTCTTAAATTCGATTTTGCCTTCTTTTTCAACTGTGGTACGAATTTCCGCACCCTTAGTATCAAGCATGAAAGCAACCATTTTGCCCGTAGCCTTTTCGGCATCTAAGGCCATTTGCATACGTGCAGCATGTTCTTCATGATCACCATGTGAGAAGTTGAAACGGAATACATTAGCACCAGATTCAATTAGTTTTTGAATTGTTGCTTCATCGTTACTAGCAGGACCAAGTGTACTTACGATCTTGGTTTTCTTCATAGGTAGAATCTCTCCCTTTACATTTTTTATAAAATGGCTTTACGCCAGTTTTAACAGAATTAATAGTAGAACTAAGAGCATCTCAAAAGGCGCTTAAATTCTGAGCATTGACCTAAATTGCCAAACACAAGATTCTGACGTTTAACCCACTTTTGCTACAAAATAGTCGCCAAAAATAATTTTCAAAATACTCTTTAAAAACTAATAAGAAATATCATTGTTTAAATCATACAAAGATATCTCTGAATGGTGTTTGGCATCAAATAAGTCTAAGATATCGTGTGAAACGACCTTGTTATTTTCAATACCAATGGCCAAACCGCCCTTACCTTGCATTAATAATTCAACAGCGTAAGACCCCATTTGTGAAGCCATAACACGATCACGGGCAGTTGGTGAACCACCACGTTGAACGTGTCCTAAAACCGTAACCCGTGTGTGGAAGTCACCGAATTTACCAAGTTCTTCAGCAAATTCATCAGCGTGCATTACACCTTCAGCTAAAACAATCAAGGCGTGCTTCTTACCACGATTACGGCCGGCACGAATCTTGTTGGCAACTTGCTTCATATCGAATTCCTTTTCAGGAATGATAATTGCTTCAGCACCACCAGCAACACCAGACCAAAGTGCGATATCACCAGCGCCACGACCCATAACTTCAATAACAAAAGTTCGTTCATGACTGGTTGCAGTATCACGAATACGGTCAATTGATTCCAAAACGGTATTAACTGACGTGTCAAAACCAATTGTGAAATCAGTGTAAGGAATATCATTATCAATTGTTCCTGGTAAACCGATGGCATTATAACCGTGCTCAGTCAAACGTAAAGCACCATGATAAGAACCATCACCACCAATAACAACTAATGCTTCAATTCCAAACTTGTTTAATTGTTCAATCCCCTTCAATTGCCCTTCTTCTTGAGCAAATTCAGGGTATCTAGCAGAATACAAGAATGTCCCACCACGTTGAATGATATCACCAACAGTTGCTTCGTCCATCTTAAAGATATCACCCGCAACAAGTCCAGCGTAACCGTAGTTAATTCCGTATACTTCTAGTCCTTCATGGATAGCTTTTCGAGTGACTGCACGAATTGCCGCGTTCATACCCGGCGCATCGCCACCACTTGTCAAAATCCCAATGCGTTTCATTTCTTCACCTCAGGCATTTTTAATAATTTGTTAAAGCGCAGCTCTTCTGCACTCAAACCCAAACAATATTCTAACACTTTTCTGAAAACATGTCTGCTTATTCTCGCTTTTTTTCACAAGAAATCCAATTTAACTTTTATTATGAGAAAGCTCTTGATTTGTCACTGCAACGTTGGCTTTACCAAGCAATTTTTGCAAATCTTGAGTTAGTGCAGTTGTAAGCGTCACCCAATAATCGCGGTGCAATAATATTTTATTTTTAGTGGTGGGATCAAACAGAACAACTGGAATTGGTCCATTAGATTTTTTTAATCTTTGTGGTAACTCCAATTTGGCCGCCGCTTGCTCAGTTACTCGCAAAAAAAGCGTTTGCGTCGTTTTCTTTGGAAGCAAATTATCGGCCAATTGAATCTGTTCAGCCAATAATTGAAGCTCACCGCGATCATTTGCTACCTTCCCCTGGACCAATAACACTTGATCGTTGGCCAACCATTGACTGATTTGCCGGTAAACTCGGGGAAACACAGTGACGTCCAAATCAGCGGTAGCATCACTTGTACTGAGAAAAGCCATCTGTTCTCCGCGTTTGGTCCGAATTACCTTTATTTTCTTAACAAAGAGTAACACGCTACTCCGCTTCCCGACAACTAAAGCGCTAACTTGGTCAATTGGCTGCTTGGTTAACAGGTTAGTGTATTTCTCCACTGGATGACCAGATAAATACGCCCCTAAATAACGATCTTCAACCTCAAGTTTCTCGGCCAAGCTCAAATCTGGTACTGCTTTTTTCTTAGGCGCCAGCGTTTCAAATAATGAAACGTTTGCACCACTTAAATTTAGCGCCTCAATTAATTCCGGTAGCGCCTGCATTAATTCCGCCCGATTGGCATTAAATTGCGTAAAGGCCTCGGTATAGACTAACGGTGCCAAATAATCCATTTTTAACCACTTGGCATCAATGCGTTGTAAGAAATCTTGTAACGATTTAAACTGGCCTTGTTTTTTTCGGTTTGCTAAAATTTGCAATACAAATTCCCGCCTTAAACCCTTTATACAAAGTAAACCGAACAAGATTGCCTGCTGCTTGAGGCGATAATAGAGCTGACTTTGGTTAATGTCGGGCGGCAAAATTTTAATTCTACGCAGTTTGGCCTCTTGCAAGTAACTTTTAGTTTTAGTTGGGTTATTAATTGCTGAATTTAATAAAGCGGCGAAAAAGGCGGCTGGATAATGAGTCTTTAAATAGGCCAGTTGAAAAGCTATCATACTGTAAGCAACCGCATGGGAACGATTAAATCCATAATTAGCAAAACGTTCAATGTACTCATACATTTGAGCAGCTGCTTGTTTCTGGTAACCCTTTTTAAGGGCCCCACTAATAAATTCGGCTTTCTTTTCGTCAATAACGGCCTTTTTCTTCTTGCTCATTGCCCGGCGTAAAATATCAGCCTCACCTAAACTAAAACCACCCATCGCCGCCGCAACCTGCATGACTTGCTCCTGATAAACTAAAATGCCGTACGTAGGTCCTAAAATACCGGCAATCGTTTCATTTGGAAACTCTGGCTTAGTGTTGGCGTGCTTTCGTTTTATAAAAGTTGCAATGTTTTCCATTGGCCCGGGACGATACAAGGCGTTAACCGCAACAATATCTTCAAAGCTAGTTGGTTTTAATTCCCGGAGGACATTCTTGATGCCACTTGATTCAAATTGAAAGACACCATTTGTATCCCCCGCTTGAAAAAGGTTTAAAGTCTCCGGATCATTTAGTGGGATTTGATTGATTGGTAAACTTTCACCCGTTTGCTGCTTCACTAATTGCAAGGTATTCGCCAAAATACTGAGATTTCGCAAACCTAGAAAATCCATTTTCAATAAACCAAGTTCTTCAACGTTTCCCATTGGCAATTGCGTTAGTAAAATACCTTCACTACCTGTTTGTAAGGGTAAATAATCGGTTAAATCTTGGTCGGCCAGCACAATTCCTGCCGCGTGTGTAGAATAATGCCGGGGTAATCCTTCTAATCGCAGCGCCGTTTTGTATAATAATTGATTACGTTTGCTATCGCTAACTAAATTGCGTAACCGCAACGATTGCTTGTAGGCATCCGTTAGATTAATGTGTAAAATGTTTGGAACGGCCTTTGACCAATCGGCCATTTCAAACTGCGTTAACCCAAGAACACGACCAACATCGCGCAATGCCTGTTTGGCCGCAAGTGTGCCAAAAGTGATGATCTGGGCCATGTGGGTGTGACCGTATTTCTGATGGACGTACTGCAAAAGATCCTCCCGGCGGTTATCCGGAATATCCAAATCAATATCCGGCATGTTATGCCGCTCTTGATTCAAGAAGCGTTCAAACAGTAAATTATATTTTAATGGATCAACTTCCGTAATAGCCAGCGCGTAGGAAACTAATGCTCCAGCGGCCGAGCCTCGCCCAGGCCCAGTCATAATATTTACCTGGTGGGCATAGTGCATAACATCCCAAATAATCAAGAAATAATCGTTAAATCCCATTTCGTTAATTACTTTTAACTCATGATCCAACCTGGTTTGGTAAGCTGGTGGAATAACTTTATCAGCAAAACGTCCTTTTAAACCAGTCGTTGCCATTTGCCGCAAGTAGTCGGCGGCTGTTTCATGAGTAGGTACTGGATATTTAGGCAACAATGGCTCATGAAAAGTGAGCTTGACCTGACAGGCCTGAGCAATCTTCTCCGTTTCTAAAGCTGCTGGCGCCAAGTTGTTGGCCTGGTAACGTTCAAAGACTTGCGTTGCTGGTGCCAAAAAATTTTCACCATCTTGGGCCGCAGTCACCTGTTGCTCAGCATTCAGAGTTGTTCCCGCCTTAATTGAGCGCAAAATTGTTGTACTAAAGGCATCATCCGGTTCTAAATAGCGCACATCCTCTAAGGCAACTAACGGAATCTGTGTGGTATCACTTAATTGTTTTAAAGGCTCCTTTAGCGCAATTCCTTGTTTTTGTAAACTAATGCCAATTCGCAGATCGGACGTTATTTTTGCAAGTTTAGTTAAATACGTTTGGGCCTGCTCTAAATCATGTGCCGCCAACGTGGCCAATTCACTGGTATAGGCAGGTGTAATTACAAAAACATGGCTTAACAAATGGCCAATATCCGCCAATGTTAGTGGCTTTTCGGTCGTCATAACGGCCGTTGATAGTTTTAACAAATGCTGGTAGCCGACTTTATCTTTAGCCAAGATCACTAATGGGTACTGATTTTCAGAATCTAACAACCCACTAACTGACAACTTCAAACCTAAAATTGGTTTGATCTTGGCCGCAATACAAGCTTTATAGAAATCAACACTTGCATAAAGTACTTGCTGGTCAGTTAGCGCCAGTGCTGAATAACCACGTTCTTTAGCAGCCGCCACGAGCCCTTTGATTGTCGTGGGACTTTCCAGTAAACTATACGAACTCATCACTTGTAATTGTACAAAAGCCAACTTGCCACATCCCTTCATAATTGATTATAACAAACTCTAGTGACACAAATAGTTCTTTTGCTTTCAAAAAGAGTATGCTAAAATACATCTGTATCGAAAGAAGGTGCGCTATGAAACAGATTATTGTACTGATTTGGGCGCTAATTTTAGGACAATTAATTGGTTACATTGGCTCAGCGGTCACCAGTCGGCCTTATAGCGTTGGCTCATTGGCAGTTGTCTCGATTATCTTTGCAATTATCCTCATGTTCTTACCTGGATTAATGTCTGATAAACAAACAAATCATAGTAATCAATAAAAAAAGACTGGTTAAAACCAGTCTTTTTTTGTTGACCTTTTTAAAAATTTGCTAAATATTAACTGATTAGTCACCTTTATTTCGTGCTCACCGTTTTATCCGCAACTTGATTTTCAAAGACTAAATGATTATCGAGTAAATTAATTTTGACAGTTGTGTGCGGCGCTACCCGACCGGAAATAATTTCCTTAGCCAGCGGTGTTTCCACCTCACGCGTAATAAAGCGTCGCAGTGGTCGCGCACCAAAAGCTGGGTCATATCCCTGTTGCGCAAGCCATTTTTTAGCACTATCCGTGATGATTAGGTTAATTTCCTGATCAGCCACACGTTGCGAAAGCTGTGCCAGTAATTTAACCACAATCGCCTGAATATCGTTAAGGCTTAACGGTGTGAACATAATAATGTCGTCAATTCGGTTTAAAAATTCAGGCTTAAAGTGGGTTTGAATAAGTTGCCGAACTTGTTCTTGACTGGATTTAGTGATTTCACCTTGCTCATTTACACCATTTAGTAAAATTTCGGATCCTAGATTAGACGTCATAATAATAATTGTATTTTTAAAATCAACCGTTCGGCCTTGGCCATCCGTTAAGCGACCATCATCCAATACTTGTAATAAAATATTAAAAACATCTGGATGGGCTTTTTCGACTTCGTCTAATAGGACAATTGAATACGGATTCCGCCGAACAGCCTCGGTTAATTGACCGCCTTCTTCATACCCAACATAGCCTGGTGCGGCGCCAACTAACCGTGAAACCGATTCCTTTTCCATATACTCGCTCATATCGATTCGTACCATATGATCCTCCGAGTCAAATAAATTCTCGGCAAGGGCCTTGGCCAATTCTGTTTTACCAACACCAGTTGGGCCTAGGAATAGGAAAGAACCTAGTGGCCGATTAGGATCCTGCAATCCAGCACGGGACCGCAATACGGCATCAGTGACAGCGTCAACGGCCTCATTTTGGCCAACCACACGCTTATGCAAGCTTTCACCAAGCTTCAGTAATTTAGTTCGCTCACCCTGAACTAATTTAGCCACTGGAATGCCGGTTTCCCGGCTGACAACGTCCGCAATTTCGTTTTCCGTAACGGATTCTTGAACCATCCAATTTTCAGGCCGATCCTGCTTTTCCATTGTGGCCAACTCTTTTTCCAGCTCAGGAATTGTGCCGTGTTGCAGGCGCGCCGCCGTCTCCAAATCATAACTAGACTGCGCATCTTTTAACTGACGCTTAGCCTGATCAATTTCAGATTTCTTTTTGTTAACTTTAGAAATATCCTCTTTTTCTGATTCCCACCGCATTTTCATGCTATTGGCTTCTTCACGCAAATTACTTAGCTCTGATTGTAATTCGGCCAACCGCTTTTTCGAAACTGAATCCGTTTCTTTTTTCAGAGCTGCCTCTTCAATCTCCATCTGCATTAAACGCCGCGTGACCTGATCGAGCTCAGTTGGCATTGAATTCATTTCCACGTTAATATTGGCGCTAGCTTCATCAACCAAATCAATCGCTTTATCGGGTAAAAATCGATCCGTAATGTAGCGATCAGAAAGTGTTGCTGCGGCAACCAAAGCGTTATCGTGAATACGAACGCCATGATAAATCTCAAACCGCTCCTTTAAACCACGTAAAATACTAATTGTATCCTGAACTGTTGGTTCCTGTATGACAATCCGTTGGAAACGCCGTTCTAGTGCTTTATCTTTTTCCATATACTGCCGGTATTCATCTAGCGTCGTTGCCCCGATCAAGTGTAATTCCCCCCGGGCCAACATTGGCTTTAGCAAGTTACCAGCATCCATACTGCCTTCAGTCTTACCAGCGCCCACGATGTTATGAATTTCGTCAATGAATAAAATAATTTGGCCTTCACTTTTACGAACGGCCTTCAAAACACCTTTCAACCGTTCTTCAAATTCCCCCCGGTACTTTGCACCAGCAATCAACGATCCCATATCCAGACTAAAAATAGTTTTATCCTTCAAATTATCCGGAACGTCTTTATTAACAATCCGTTGAGCCAAACCTTCAACAATTGCCGTTTTCCCAACACCAGGTTCACCAATTAAAACGGGATTATTTTTTGTTTTCCGCGACAAAATCCGAATGACAGCACGAATTTCTTCATCACGACCAATAATCGGATCTTGATCACCAGTCCGAACTGCCTTCACTAAATCAGTTCCGTATTTTTCTAAAGCCTGATATTGTTCTTCCTGATTTTTCGAAGTCACTCGATCACCACCGCGCATCTCAGTAATTACCGCCTTTAATTTAGTAGTCGTTAAACCTGATTTGGTTAAATATTGAGTCAGTGAATGATCCTTCAAAGTCATCAGCGCCAAAAGAATGCTTTCGGTTGCCACGTATTCGTCCCCAAGATCTTGGCTGATCTTATCCGCAGCCTGTAGCAATCGATAGAGATTTTGGCTCATGTTCTGACCATAGGCCACATTACCTTCAACAGTTGGAATCGCGTCTAACAAACGATCGATTTCAGCCTCTAAAGTTGGTATTTCAAGACCAGCCTTTTCGTAAATTTTTCGGCCTAACTGTTGTGGTTGTATTAAAAACTTAAAAAGCTGGGGAATATCAATTTCCTGTTGGTGCCGGGTTACCGTAATTTTTTGTGCTTCCGCAATTGCATCTTGAACTGCTTGGGTCATTTTTTCTGGATTCATTTGATCAACTCCTAAACTAAATATTTTCAAAGTTAAATTTTAAAATTTAGTGTCAAAAAATCGGCAGAGCTTTCCTGCCGATTAAAACTACTTTTCTCAACAACTACAGTTTAACGCGAACATACATTCGTGGCAACTAATTTGCCTGGCGCCATTCGGCTACTGGCTATTTAATTTAATGATTTGCAAAATAACATCCGTGGCCCTTGCCATTACCTGTTCAGAAACAAACTCATAGCGACCGTGCATATTTTCTGGACCGGCAAATAAATTAGGGGTTGGTAAACCCATGAAGGAAATCTTCGAACCATCGGTACCACCACGGACAGGGTCAATCAATGGTTTCACACCAACTTCCTCCATTGCCTTTTTAGCCAATTCAACACTGCGCATATCTTTTTCTAGGACTTCACGCATATTATAGTATTGATCAAAAATAGTTAAGCTAATCCGCTCCTCAGGAAAACGTGCATTAATCGTTGCGGCAACCCTTTGCGCCACTTCCTTACGCGCTTGTAAACCAGAACGCTTAAAATCCCGAATAATGTAGGTCATGTCGGCCTCTTCAACGGTCCCTTTTAATTGATACAGATGGAAAAAGCCGGCCGTCCCACTTGTTTTTTCAGGCACTTCTTTTTGGGGAAGGCCATTTTGAAAATCAGTAGCTAGTTGTAAAGCATTAACCATGACACCATTGGCAGTGGCCGTATGAACATTTTTACCCTGAATATGAACTTTCATCTCCGCGGCATTAAACGTTTCGTATTCCAGCTGGCCTTCAGAACCACCATCAACGGTGTAGGCAAAGGTGGCATTAAAATCGGCAACGTCAAAATGATCCGCCCCAGTGCCAATTTCTTCATCTGGGCTAAAGCCAACCCGAATTTCACCGTGTTTGATTTCTGGATGCTTAACTAAGTAAGCCATCGCTGTCATAATCTCGGCAACTCCAGCCTTATCATCACCACCTAATAAAGTTGAGCCATCGGTTGTAATTAAATCATGCCCTTTATAATTGGCCAAAAATGGAAAATCAGTCAAATTCAAAGTGAACTTACCAGCTTGATCAAGTTTAATTAGCGATTGACCGTCATAATTAGGCACAAACTGAGGATTGACATTTTCTGAATTAAACTCCGCCGTATCCATATGCCCCATAAAACCAATCACTGGTACCTTTTTTTCTTGATTACTTGGTAAAGTCCCAACAACGTAACCATTCTTATCCAAATAATGTACATTCTTTAGGCCAATCATTTGCATCTCTTCAGCTAATTTTTTTGCGAAAGCTATCAGCCTAGGCGTTGACGGAATTGTATAAGAATCCGGATCTGAACGGGTGTTGCTTTTAACGTAACGTAAAAAACGTGGTACTAAGTCTTCATAAATTGCCATTTTAAAGGTCCCCTTTATTTCGATTTAAAACCATTTTTCCACTCAAATTTAGTCTAGTGGCGTGTAGCGCTCATAGTTAAATTAAATTATATCGCTATTAAAAATAATACTTATGCCGCTGGACCACTGAATGACACGTGAATAAATTTAGTTAGGTTCCATTCCGACGCTGGCGTATGGAACACATGCGACATGAACTTACCGGGCTTTAGCCTACTAGTCCAATCGACATCGTTAGTGCAACCAGTAATAATCCTCAATTGCGGAGTAGAACCTAGGCGCCGTTCCCTAAATTTACATAGAAATAAATCTAAACGGATCAGTATTCAACTTAGAAGCAAAGAAACTAACGTCGGCCCACTTTTCTTCCTTGGCCCAACCTTGGAATAGTGGAACTGCCTTTTCCTTCACGATACTTTCAATATGATGCCCTGGATCAATGACGGATAAACCGGCAGCCAACATATCATGGGCCGTGTGGTAATAAACGTCCCCTGTGACGAAGACATCCGCCTGCTGTTTTAAAACGGCCGGATAAAATTTGCCACCGTCACCACCAATAACTGCCACCCGCTTAATTAGTTTAGCAGGATCAGGTGTGACTAAACGTAGGCCAGTTAGGTCAAATGCTTGCCGAACCTGTTGAGCATAGGCCTGTACCGTCATTGGTTGCGCCAATTCGCCAATTCGACCAATACCAAACTGCTCACCTGGATTATCCAACGTATATAAATCATACGCCGGTTCCTCATAGGGATGAACTCGGTACATTGCTGCCAATACCTGCTGGGTTAACGTCTCTGGAAAAATGACCTCGATTTTTTCCTCAGCAACTGTCTCTTCTTGACCAACATGACCAATTGCCGGTTGGGCGCCCTGTTCAGGCGTAAACCGACCTGTACCGGCCAAGCTATAACTGGCCCCGTGATAATTACCAATTTGACCGGCTCCGGCCTGAACCAAGGCTTGGCGCAATATAGTTGCTTGTTTTTGTGGGACAAAAACTGCTAGTTTTTTCATTTTCCGTTGATAACTAGGCTGTAACAAGCTAACTTGCTGTAAGTGTAATCGTTCGGCCAACCAATCGTTCATCCCACCATTAGCAGAATCAAGGTTGGTATGTGCCGCGTACACCGCAATATGGTGCGCCAATAATTCGGCGTACATCGCATTTTGGGGATTATCGGTAATTAAATTTTGGACCGGGTGAAAGACAACTGGATGATGTGCAAAAATAAAATCAACTCGTTGTTCAATTGCTTCTTGAACCACTTCTGGTCGAACATCTAAAGTAACCATTACTCGGTGAATCGGCTGCTTCGTTGATCCAAGCTGCATACCAGTTGGATCACCAGGTTCCGCCAAGTATTGCGGTGCAAAACGCTCAAATCGATTAATAAAATCTTGAACTAAAAGACTCATGCTAAAACCTCCTTAATCTGTTGGTTCTCAAGTTCTAATGATCGCAGTTTCGCTGATTTATCAGAATGTGCATTCGCTTTTAAATTGGTAATAATTCGTTGATTCGTTAAAGCACGGTGTTGCCATTTTTGTTTAAAAACGGCCGCTTGTTGCTGCATTAATAACGGTCCAAAAATCAGTTGTTGTTGCGTATAGCTTGGTGCAACGGTAACCTTAGTTGCCTTAATAATTTCATAAATATGATTATCTTCGGCCAAAATTGTCTCCGCAACAATTTGGTAATTATGCTGCATTAACCATTCGCGAACCAAAGCTTCCTGAATGTTGGCCTCTAAAATTAGCGTTTTAACCGTTTTTAATGCTTTTTCACCGCGAGTTAAAATATCGCTAATCAGTTGACCGCCCATTCCAGCGATCACAACGGTATCAATTTGATCCGTCGTTTGAATGGCGGCCAGTCCATCTGCTAAGCGTGTCTGAATGTTAGGTGTTAAACCTGCCGCCGCAATCGCATTTTGGGCGCGATGAAATGGACCCGCAATAACCTCCCCGGCAATCGCAAAAGTGATCTTCCCACTAGCAACTAAACTAAGCGGCACCAAAGCGTGATCCGAACCAATATCGGCTACCCGCCCATTTTCTGGTACAAAATCGGCAACTGCTGTTAGTCGCTTGCTTAAATGTACTTTATTCACGTTTTTCATCCTCACCTTTAAAAGTTTCTAAATTCATTGTACCAAGCAATAAGCACTTGTAAACGAAAATTAATTGAATCTGCTTTTCCGACCACGTTTACACTATAGTAGTCAGGAAAATACTTTTACTAGTACTTATCATTTACTTGACCAATTTAGTGTGACATGTTTGCGACACAAATAGGACCAAGACAAAAATGAATTTTGTCTTGGTCCTATTATTTATTACTAAAGACTATCCGGAAATTATTGTTACAACAGCCGCTATAAAATTAGTCTAAACGTGTTCGCACCTGACGTCTTTTCAAACGTGCCTTTTTTGAATCACGCTTTAAATTAAAGTTATTCCAAAAAATCTTTTAGCTGTTTTGAACGACTTGGGTGACGTAATTTTCGTAACGCCTTTGCTTCAATCTGCCGAATTCGTTCCCGCGTAACGCCGAAGACCTTACCAACCTCTTCAAGCGTCCGGGTTCGACCATCATCAAGTCCAAACCGTAAACGCAACACATTCTCTTCACGGTCAGTCAAGGTATCCAAAACGCTCTCTAATTGCTCTTTTAATAATTCATAAGTAGCGTGATCGGCCGGACTAGTGGCGTCTTGATCTTCAATGAAATCACCTAAATGGGAATCATCCTCTTCACCAATTGGTGTTTCCAACGAAACTGGTTCTTGGGCGATCTTTAAGATTTCTCTAACCTTCTCCGTTGGCATATCCATCTCAGCACCAATTTCTTCTGGTGTGGGTTCGCGACCTAAGTCCTGCAAAAGTTGTCGTTGAATTCGAATTAACTTATTAATCGTTTCAACCATATGCACTGGAATCCGGATTGTCCGTGCCTGATCAGCGATCGCACGGGTAATTGCCTGCCGAATCCACCAGGTGGCGTAGGTGGAAAACTTAAAGCCCTTACGGTAATCAAACTTTTCAACTGCTTTCATTAGGCCCATATTACCTTCTTGAATTAAATCAAGAAATTGCATGCCACGCCCAACATAACGTTTAGCAATTGAAACAACCAACCTTAAATTGGCCTCGGCAAGCCGCTGTTTGGCCTCTTCATCACCTTGTTCGATTTTAAGTGCCAAGGCAACTTCTTCATCGGCCGTTAGCAATGATACACGACCAATTTCCTTTAAATACATCCGAACTGGGTCATTAATTTTAACACCGGCCGGTGCAGACATATTTTGTAGGTCTTTTTTCTTAACGTTTTTTTCTTTCTTCAAACTTCGTACGGAAGGCTCACCTTTTTCATCGACAACGCTAATACCTTGGTCTTCTATTTTTAGAAAAAGCTTATCAATCGCATCAGCATCAAGGTGAAAAGGTGTTACGATCTTGTCGGTTAAAGCATCCTCAGTAACCTGTTTTTTAGGCTTAAATTCTTTAATTATTGCTTTAACTGCGGCCGTATACTTTTTATCGTCACTTTTTACAGTTTTATTTGCCATTCGATCGGCCTCCTATATCATTTGTTGTGTTGCTACCTCTTGTATCTGACGCTTTAAATCAATAATCCGTTGTAATAATTGTACCGCCTGTTTGTCGTCACCAGTTCGCGCCGCATCACGCAAGTCATTCTGCGCTTTTTGCAATTGTTTTTCAAAAACTGAACGGCGCATCGCAATTAAATAGTCCGTTACTTGCTCATCGCTAGTAGTTGGTGGTACGGCCATTTGCTCAACCGCGCTAACTAATCGTTGCAAACGATCATCCGAGCTGGGCAAATAATCCATAAATTCTGCAATTAAAAATGAATCATGTTTTTCAAAATAACCTTCACCAAAAGTGTACAATAACTGATAATTATCGTGAATAAAACTAAAATTTGTTCGGTTACGCAGTCGCATTCGCACAGTTGGATCATGGAAGTACAGCCTTAATAATTCACGTTCGGCCAACTCAACACGATCTAACTTATGCACCTGTTGCTGGTAAACGGGCACCACTTCTTTTTTTGGTTGTTGCTGTGCCCGTACACGATCATGCTCAGCCGTGGTTTTTTTTAATAACTGCTGTAGCTGCTGAACTAACGCCGTGTAAGAAACGTGTAGCTCTTCACTAAGTTGATTCAAGTAAACATCCCGTTCAACTGCTGAAGGGACCAAAACCAACTCTTGTAATGCATCATTAATGTAAGCAATCTTATCTTGTTCATTATCTAAATTCCGATTTTGCTTTAAAAAATGCAATCGAAAAGCCGGCGCCGTTTCTAAAGAATTAGTGACTTCATTTTGAAACTGCTCACTACCATATTTTTTAACGTACTCGTCAGGATCAAGATGCTCGGGTAACGTCACAATACTCAAATTAAATCGTTGATCGTCTTTTAATAACTCAATAACTCGGTTAGTTGCCTTCATGCCTGGTGCATCACCATCGTAGCACACAACCAATTGATCGGTTGCCCGGCGCAAGTGATAAAGCTGTTCATTGGTTAAACTTGTTCCCATTGAAGCGACACCATTTTTAACTCCAGCCTGAAAAGCGGCAATAACGTCCATAAAACCTTCAAATAAAATAACCCGCTTAGCCTTTCGAATCTCACTTTTAGCCAAGTCAAAATTGAACAAAACATCGCGCTTATTAAATAAATCAGTTTCGGGACTATTTAAATACTTTGGCTGATTCTCAGCCACTTGTAAAATTCGACCTGAGAAGGCAATGACTCGCCCTTGCTCATCACGAATTGGAAACATCAACCGACCAACAAAACGATCACGTAGGGTTCCATCATCATTTTCGATAAAAAGCCCTGATTGCCGTAATAATTGAAAATCGGTTTGTTTTTCTTTAAAGAAGGTTATTAGTAAATCGCGTTGCTGCGGAGCAAATCCAATTTGGAAAGTATCTAACAACGTTGTATTTAAATTACGCTGTGTTGCGTACGCTAATGCCGCCTCACCAGTGTCTGTATTCACCAAAATGTGGTGGTATAACACCGTTGCGTCACTGTACAGTGCAAACAACTTTTCCCGTTTAGGATCAACTGGTCGCTGCGGCTTTGCTTGATAGGTACTTAAATCAACTGAGACGTTCCCCAGTTCAGCAACCTTAGTTACTGCAGCGGGAAAATCTAAATTCTCAATCTCCATAATGAACTTAAAAACGTTACCACCACGACCACAACTAAAGCAATGAAATATTTGCTTATCTTCCGTTACTGAAAAAGATGGTGTCCGCTCTTCGTGAAATGGGCAAAGACCAAATAAGTTTTTCCCAGACTTTTTTAATTGGACATACTGCCCGACAATATCGGTAATATTAACGGAAGTACGAACTTCTTCAACCACTTCTTCTGGAATTCTACCGGCCAAACCCTCACCTCACAAACACTTTAAAAGCTTTAAAAGTCGCACTCTTCTGGAAAAAGTGCGACTTCTACTGGATTATCAAGCGCAAAAATACATTATTTATGATAGCACAACCGGTCACTAGCAACAACTAATTTGCTCCATAAAATTTCGATTAATAACTAACACATTATCAAGACCACGCTGTTAGCTACCCAATGGTACTTGCTAAGGGGCCTCGTTTACAAATTCAACTTAACGACCTATTTAACAATTAATTCATTTAGATTAGCAACTGTAAAAATTAAACGCGCTAAGATGGCTAATTGCGTCAGTCGATTTTTGCGAATTTTTTCGTCATCGACCATTACCATTGTTGCCTCAAAATAGGCCTCAATTAGTGGGCGCAGATCACGAAGTGCAACAAAATTCTCGGCAACCGAATGTTTTGGTGTCGCTTCTTGAACCTTTTTAACGGCTTCATACAAATTCTTTTCAGCGTCATTTTCAAAAAGTGCTGGATCAACGCTCAAGGTCTCTTGATCACCAAAATTGGCCTTATCTGCCAAGCGTAACACCCGGGTCAACGCTTCAATCGATTCTTTAAAGTTCGTGTCCTGGCGTTGTTCACCAAGTACCTGCGCGGCATCAAACATCGCCATCAAATCATTATTGTGACCACCCAGTACTGCATCAACAATGTCATAATTAACTTGATGATTACCGAACCACTGTCGCATCCGATCATCCATAAATTGCTTAATCGGTTGAATATTTTTACCGTAATCTAGATTAAAGGTCACTTGATGTTTCTCCAGTAACTGCGCCATTTGTTGTTCGAAATTAGTCACACTCAAATGCCACTGTCGATCATGAAGAATCCGCACAATACCAAATGCTTGTCGTCTTAAAGCGTAAGGATCATTGGAACCATTTGGAATCATGCCAACCGCGAAGAAGCTAGAAATACTATCAAATTTATCGGCCAGTGCTAAGACGGCTCCTACCTTGCTTTCGGGTAAGACTCCATCAGCAGAGATTGGTAAATAATGTTCACGAATTGCTTGAGCAACGGCAGGCCGTTCACCTTGCAATAAGGCGTATTTCTCGCCCATCACACCTTGCAACTCAGGAAATTCGCCAACCATTCCGGTAACTAAATCAAATTTATAAATCTCACTAGCACGCTGCAAATCAGTTAGCTCATCCGCAGTTAAACCAACTTTCTCACCTAAGGCCTGGGCAATTAATT
This sequence comes from Loigolactobacillus backii, assembly GCF_003946275.1. GTDB lineage: Bacteria > Bacillota > Bacilli > Lactobacillales > Lactobacillaceae > Loigolactobacillus > Loigolactobacillus backii. Next base: position 6,180 of record NZ_RHNQ01000002.1, on the reverse strand, counting down.
GAACGCGCTGCATTTTTTCGTACATCGTTCCAATCTTGTCGTGGAAAGAAACTGATTTCAAACGCGCAACATAATCCGCGATTGTTTGTTTTTGATCTTCAGTGTAGAAAAATTCAGCATCTTCCAAACGAGCCGCTAAAACTTTCTCATTCCCACTAATCACATTATCTAGGTGTTCGGCATTCCCATTCCGAACAGAAATAAAGTTTGGCAATAACTTACCCGCCTGATCACGAACGTAGAAATAACGTTGGTGATCTTTCATGGATGTAATCAAAACTTCATCTGGCATATTCAAATATTTAGCCGCAAAAGTGCCACTAAACGCGGTTGGATATTCAACTAAATTAACCACTTCTTCTAGTAAGTCAGGATCAAGTTCAACCGTCCATTTATTGGCCTTAACTAATTTTTGAATTTGCGCCTCAATCATTGCTTGTCGTTTGGCTGGATCAGCAATAACAAATTGGCCTTCTAAAACCGTCAAGTAATCACTTGCCTGGTGCAATTCAATCGCCTTACCTAAGAAACGGTGGCCCTGCGTTTTCCGACCAGATTTAATATCTAAAACCTGGAATGGGACAATAACTTGATCTAATAGTGCAACAATCCAGTGAATTGGCCGAATATATTCAAAATCATGATCGCCCCAATGCATATTGGTTGAGAAAGTCATGGCTGTGATAACGTCTTTCATACCCGTTAGAACTTCTTTAGCAGGTTCTCCGGGAATAAATTTATCCAAAAAAACGTACTCTTCGCCCTTTTGTTCTTTAAAAATAATATCATCCGTCGTCATTTTTTGACCCCGAACGAAACCTTGAGCTGCTTTAGTCCAATTACCATCCGCATCCTGAGCAATTTTCTTAGCCGGTCCGCGGACTTCCTTTTTAACATCAGTCTGCTTAGCGGCGAGTTCTTCCACCATTACCGTCAAACGTCGCGGAGTAGAAAATGAAGAGACCTTGCCGTAACTCAAACGATTTTGTTGTAAAAATTCTTGCGTTCGCTTAACCAATTGTTGCCGACTAGGCGTAACAACATGTGCTGGCATTTCTTCCAACCCAATTTCCATTAAAAATGTATGTGTCATTTTAGTTCTCCTCCTTTTTTTCAGTATCTTGTTTTAGCAATGGGAAACCGAGCTTCTCACGTTCAGCCACGAATGCTCGTGCAACTGCCCGGGCCATATTTCGAATCCGTGAAAGATAGCCAGCACGCTCCGTAACACTGACCGCGCCACGTGCATCCAACAAGTTAAAAGTATGACTACACTTTAAAATATAATCATAAGCAGGATGAACTAAGCCGTTATCAATCTGTTTTTTTGCTTCATTTTCGTACATATCAAATAATTGCAGCAACATATCTTGATTGCTTTCTTCAAAAGAATATTTTGAATGTTCAAACTCAGGTTCCTTAAAGATATCACCATATTTGACACCATCGCCCCATTCAAGATCAAAAACAGAATTAACGTCCTGAATATAAGAAGCTAATCGTTCAATTCCGTATGTAATCTCTGAGGTAACTGGCCTAACGTTTAGGCCGCCAACAACCTGGAAATAAGTGAATTGTGAGACTTCCATCCCATCCAGCCAAACTTCCCAACCAACACCGGCACAGCCCATTGATGGATTCTCCCAGTTATCCTCAACAAACCGAATATCGTGGGCCAAAGGATCAATGCCTAACGCCCGCAAACTATCCAGGTAAAGTTCTTGAATATTTGCTGGGGAGGGCTTCATGACAACTTGAAATTGGTGATGCTGGTACAACCGATTAGGATTTTCACCATACCGTCCATCAGCCGGCCGTCTTGAAGGTTCAACGTAAGCTGCATTCCATGGTTCAGGTCCGATTGCCCGTAAAAAAGTATACGGACTCATCGTCCCGGCACCTTTTTCAGTGTCGTAGGCCTCCATGAGCATGCAACCTTGCTTACTCCAATAACGCTGTAAAGTCAAAATCATATCTTGAATATTTAATTTTTGATCCATAAGTGAAACTCCCTTCACATTTAAAGCCAAAACACCACTAATAAAAGTAACGCTTGAGCCAAGCGACTTGTTTTGAATAAGTTATACTGATAAGCTTCTCTACGAATTTAAATAAAAAAGCCCCTATGCAGATTAACAATCTACATAGGGAATAGGGACGATTACTCGCGGTTCCACCCTAGTTCTAGTGATTTATTCACTAACACTTTAATATTAACCTAATCACTCAGGAATGCCCCGCAGTCATAATTTAGTTCGGCTTGCACTATTTCCGAATTCGCTGATAAATCATTACCTGTTTCTTTCCGTCATCGTTCATCTAAACTAAATTCTACCGATTTTCATTTAACTTGTCAATTATGGTTTCAACAGGTGATCCCAATTTTTCATATCATCAATAAAATGTTTACTTTTTAATGATAGACCTACTGTATCACTATAAATGCGGTCAATTATTCGCCGCAATTCATCCTTAGTAGCTTGCTTCACCGAAATTGACGTCAACTTACTTAAATTAAGCACCGAAAACTGGCGCAGCAAATAAATTGCCCGCGCACTTGCATGAAAGCGATAAGGATCCAAATGGAAGTGCTTCTGACACAACAGGCCGCCATAACTTTCAGAATAGTCTAAGGGAAGATCACTTCGGTGACAAATGACACAGCTTTCTAAGTAAGGTGCCACTCCAAACGCCGCCAACAACTGAATTTCATTAATGTTCGTGATAATCTCTGGATCAAATCCATCGTCGATCAGTTGCACCGATAAAACGGCCTGTTGGTACCAGCGCGGTAACGGTTGGTTATCCGTAAAAGCAACATCAATCAAATTTAAGATGTAGGTTGCGTACGCATTTAAACCAATATCAGTCGAGATGCTTTGAAATTGATGGTACTCTTTAGCCGCGTTAATAAATGACAACCCTTCTTCGTGAATATTTCCAACGTAAGTTCCTTGCGTAAAGGGTAGTAATGCAGCCGCCAATTTAAAACCGCGTTTGCGTGCGCCACGAATAAAAAACATTTTTTTACCAAATTGATCAGTAAAAAACTTAACCAACATATCACGTTCCCGGTAATCCCGGCGAAACATCACTAAACCATTAAAGTCAGTTATTTGTCGCTGTGCCACACGCACCCCTCCTTCAAAGCTTGACCTTCAAACACGGCCTAAGTTCATTATCTCACTGCTTAATAGTCTTTCTTACGGTAACCTAATTCATCTAGATACTGCTGATTATCGCGCCAACCCTTGTCAACCTTAACCCATAATTGTAAATAGACCTTTTCACCTAGTAAACGTTCAATATCTCTTCTTGCGCGCGTACCAATTTCCTTCAACATTTTGCCGCCTTGACCAATAATGATTCCCTTTTGACCGGGGCGCTCAACAACAATGGTTGCGTCAATTTTCATCTTTTCGTTATCATTATGCCGCATTTTCTCAACTTGAACTGCAACTGAATGAGGGACTTCTTCACGGGTTAATTCTAAAATTTTCTCACGAATTAGTTCAGAAACAACAAAATATTCTGGATGATCGGTAATCTGATCATCTGGATAATATTGCGGTCCCACCGGTAATTCACGTTCAAGTTCCGTCAATAATTCAGTCACATTGTTGCCTTGCAGTGCTGAAATTGGAAATACTTGCTTGAACGCCATGTCTTTTTGGTAGCTTTCAACAAACGGTGCCAAATCATTCGGGTGAACTGTATCGATTTTGTTAACAATTAAGTACACAGGCTGCTTCACCCGTTTTAATTGATCGATGATAAACGTGTCACCAGGACCCTTTTTATCTTTGGCACTGACCATAAATAGGACGGCATCCACTTCATTAAGTGAAGAAGTTGCCGAACTAAGCATAAACTCATCTAATTTATTATCTGGTTTATGAATTCCTGGTGTATCAATAAAAACAATCTGGGCCGTTTTAGTTGTATATATTCCCTGAATTTTATTACGAGTTGTTTGTGCCTTATTTGACATAATCGCAACCTTTTCGCCGACAACCCGGTTCAAAAAAGTTGATTTACCAACATTAGGCCGTCCAACAATCGCGACAAAGCCAGAATGAAAATCTGCCTGTTCACTCACAATGTATCCTCCTTATTTGGTTCTAAAAACCTGCTAGTTAATTAGCGGCCATAAATGGGGCATAAAAATAATAATTCCAATAATAATTGCAAAACAGGCCGCCAATAAAACAGCCGTTGCCGCCATATCCTTTGCATTTTTGGCCGCTAATTCATAGTGATGTTGCGTTAATAAATCAACCAAATTTTCAACCACTGTATTGACTAACTCACTTAGCATCACTAAAAAAATTGCAAGTAATAGCCATAGCCACTCAAAACGATGCAACTTAAATAAAAAACCAAGTCCCAACACCAAAATACTCGTGCCAAAATGAAAACGCATGTTGCGCTCTTCAATAAATACTTGATAAATACCCGTTAATGCATGGTGTAAACTCTGCCAAAAGTTATGGTTTTTTTCAACTTGCCGCTTATCTTTTAAGCCCATAAGCATCCAAAATTTTACGCTGCAGGGCAAACATTACTTTTTCATCTTCGGCCGAGCGCATGTGATCATAGCCGTTCAAATGAAGAAAGCCATGTACGACCGTGTAGCCTAATTCACGTTCAAAAGAATGCCCATAATCATTTGCCTGTTCAGCAACCTTATCTACCGAAATCATCAAATCACCAATATTACGGGGAATTTGCATCTCCGGATCCAAAATAATAACATCCTGATCATCAGGATCCTCTTCAATCGCAAAACTAATGACATCCGTGGCGCGATCAGTATCACGGTATTCTTTATTGATTTGATGAATCTCATCATTATGCATTAATGTTACTGACATTTCTGTATCTTCAGGTAACTTCATGTAGTTACCGGCAAACTCGGTAATCTTTTTAATTAATTCCAAGTGTGCTTGCGTTACAGCCTTTGTATTATCATAAATTTCTAAATCCACTTAGTAATTCCTCCATCAAAGATTAATGACCTAGTATTAATTTTTTGGCACTTTTTCCTGGCGTTCATAAGCCTCAATGATACTAGCCACAACTGGGTGCCGAACCACATCGTTTGCCGAGAATTCAACAAATGCAATATGACTAATCCCCTTTAAAACATGCTGCGCTTGCACCAAACCACTGTTAGCATTGCGTGGTAAATCAATTTGCGTAATATCACCATTAACAATCATTTTAGAACCAAACCCAAGGCGAGTTAAGAACATTTTCATTTGTGCTGTTGTTGTATTTTGTGCTTCATCTAAAATAACAAAAGCATTGTCCAACGTTCGACCACGCATATAGGCCAGTGGTGCAATTTCAATAACCCCGCGATCCATTAAGCGTGTCGTATGTTCGGCACCTAAAACTTCATACAAAGCATCATAAATTGGCCGCAAATACGGATCGACCTTTTCCTTTAAATCACCAGGTAAAAAGCCTAGGCTCTCTCCCGCTTCAACGGCCGGGCGCGTTAAAATAATTTTTTCTACTTCTCCATTTTTTAACGCCGCAACCGCCATGACAACGGCCAAAAAAGTTTTGCCCGTCCCGGCCGGCCCAACACCAAAAGTGATATCATTTTGGCGAACTGTCGTAACGTATTGCCGTTGACCAAAGTTCTTCACGCGAATTGGTTTACCCCGCCGGTCCTTAATTAATTCGGTTTTATACAGCTCTTGAAAGTGCTCCAATGTATCCCGCTGGGCCATCTTCATTGCACTGACTACATCAGCGCTACTGATTTTAATTCCTTGTGTATATAATTGTAGAAGATTAGCCAAAACTGCATAAGTTTTACTTGCATCACTGGAAGTGCCGGTAATTTTAATTTCATTACCAAAAGCAGCCAACGTGACGTGCAGCCCTTCTTCTAGGATCTTTAAAAATTTATCCTGTGTGCCCATTAAACTGACAGCCTCATCCGGGTTGGTGACGCGAAATATTTTCGTTACTTGTCCTTCAGTCAAATAAGAGACTCCCTTTAGTGTATTCTTTAACAATAAAAATGATAGCACAAAGCGGCCGGAAAAGCACCACAACTGCAAATGAACAAAGAAAAAAGGCTGTGCCTTAAAGTGAACCCCCAAGATTGGACAGAAAAAATCCAATCTTGGGGGTTTCGTTATGAGTAAATTTAATTTCGATTTT
>NZ_RHNQ01000019.1 GCF_003946275.1 Loigolactobacillus backii | reverse complement strand
ATGTAAAAGACAAACCGATTTCTCAATTTCGAGAAGCCGGTTTGCCTTTTTTAAACGGTCGATTATTTACTGCTTACGAAGGTATTGCTGGTGGGATAAGCATAGTGTGTTTAAAGATGTAAATTTATTAGTCGGTCTGGCCAGTCAGTCTCAATGGCGAGATAAAATTTAGACAGCTTTTAGACACGGCGATTGATATTCTTAGAATGGTGGTACTTTTTCTGAAATATGGTATGATTAATCGCAGTATGAAACAAATTCGTAGATAAGGTTTTAAGAATAGGAGATTTTATGAAAACAACGGCACCAGTTGAAAAAAATCAAGAACTAACAGTTGATATTGAAGATTTAACTTATGAAGGAATGGGTGTTGCCAAGGTTGATGGCTACCCCTTGTTTGTTGCGGATACTTTACCAGGAGAAAAGGTCAAGCTTGTTGTGACTAAAACAGGCAAGAATTTTGGCTTTGCTCGTGCATTAGAGTTGCTCACAACAAGTCCTGATCGAGTTGACTTGAAAGATAAAACGTACATGCAAACTGGGATTGCACCATTAGGCCATTTAAGCTATGAAGGTCAGTTGAAGTTCAAACAACACCAAATTGCTGAGGTCTTCCAAAAGAGTCATTTAGATATTCCAGTATTACCAACGATTGGTATGGAGAAGCCTTACGCTTACCGGAATAAGGCGCAAGTGCCAGTACGGATGCTTTACGGTGAAATTCAGACTGGCTTTTACCGCAAAGGCAGTCATAATTTAGTGCCAATGGAGGACTATTATATTCAGGATCCAGCCATTGATAAAGCTATTGTGATTATTCGTGACTTATTGCGCCAATATAACGTTGCGCCGTACAATGAATCCCAACAAAAAGGGGTTATGCGTAATATCATGATTCGCCGTGGTCATTTTAGCCACGAAATGATGGTTATTTTGATCACACGTACAAGAGATGTTCCGCATTTGAACGAATTAATTGCGGGTATTTTAAATAAAATACCTGAAGTTGTTAGTATTATGCAAAGTGTTAATCCTAAGAATACGAACGTTGTGCTTGGCCGGACGGTTAAAAAATTATACGGCAAGTCTTTCATTCGCGATCAAATTCTCGGCTTAAACTTCGATATTTCGGCATTATCGTTCTACCAAGTTAACCCAGTTCAGACTGAACGTTTGTACACACGTGCCATTGAGCAGGCGGGCTTAACCGGTAAGGAAGTTGTTATCGATGCATATTCAGGTATCGGAACGATGTCGCTTGCAATGGCGCAACACGCAAAGTACGTTTACGGCGTTGAAGTTGTTGTTCCAGCAGTAGCCGATGCAAAGCGAAACGCTAAATTAAATGGTATCCATAACGTGAAATTTGAAGCTGGCAAGGCTGAAGAAGTGATGCAACAGTGGAAGGCTGACGGATTAGAAGCTGACGTTTTGATGGTTGATCCACCACGCAAAGGTTTGGCCAAATCATTTATCGATGCAGTTGGCCAAATGAAGCCAAAACGAGTGGTTTACGTTAGCTGTAACCCAGCAACCTTGGCCCGAGATTTGAGCTTGCTGCAAGAATTTGGTTATCACGCAAAAGAAACCCAACCAGTCGATATGTTCCCCCAAACGCAACACATCGAGAGTGTAACAATGTTGAGTTTGGATTAAGTTTTAAAAATTAAAATTTTAGACACATAAAAAGCTTACCGTAATCGGTAAGCTTTTTACTTTGCCCGGCTAAGGCGGTTGACATGACTACAGCTAATTCAATAACCACCGTGCGGTTATTGGATTAGCCTACGTTCCGCAGTAAACCTAAAATCGACTTTTGGCCCACCCCCAGCTAAAGGGCTGTCCTTTTCACATTAGTCTAATTGCGTTTCGTGACACCTAGTGAGAAAACCGCGACACAACCTAGTCCAGTATGGCTAGTAATGGTTGGCCCAATATGTTCAAGTAGAATTTGTGCATTGGGAACACTGGCCATTAATTGGTCACGGACTAGCTTTGCGGCATCTGGTGCATCACTAGTGGCGATAATAATTCTAGGATTTTCGTGATTGGCGAGTGTCGCAAGTGTATTAGCGGCCAATGTCTCTAGTGACCGCCGACGTGAGCGGGCCTTTTTAACGACGCGCAAATGGCCGACAGTATCTACGTCCATCACTGGTTTAATATGTAGCAGTGAGCCAACCGTGGCTGAGGTACGTGATACACGACCGCCATGGTAGAGGTAGTTAAGATCGTCAACGGTGAACCACTGGCGATAACGCAGGGCATTAGTGGTTAACCAATTAGCAAGTTCGTCAATTGGCGTCCCAGCATCCCGTTTGTCAATGGCGTCAAGCAACATTAGTCCTTCGCCACAACAGGCGGCCAATGAATCAACCAGGTAAATTTGCGCGTCGGGATAATCATTAAGTAACATCTTTTTGGCCTGTAAGGCGCTATTATAAGTGCCACTTAGTCCAGAAGAGAAACCTAGGTATAAAATTGGCATTTTAGCTTCAACGTAAGGCTTAAAAAAGGCCACAAACTGACCAACGTTAATTTGCGTAGTTGACGGCATGATGCCTTTATCAATTTGTTGATAGAAATGTTTTAAATCAAAGTGGTGCTCTAAGTCGTCTTTAAAATCTTCCCCGTTTATGTCAACCTGCATCGATACAAAATCGACGTGATTGTCGGCAAGCACTTGGTAGGGTAGATCAACGGCTGAATCGGTTAATAGCTGATACATGATGTACTCCTTTAGTTCGCATTTATCTACCTTATTTTACGCTCATTTTTTACAAAGGCAATCCTTAAGCCTCGATGAATTTTATTAGAGTGCGCTACACAGGTGTTTAGCAATTTCAGGAGTGTTTGGAAAGTTACTTAGATGATAACTGGACGAAAGATTCTGTCGTTTTTGGTGAATTTAAATGTTTAATTTGGTATTGGGGAGGTGATTTGCCATGGCAAGATTAATCTAGCAAAGATTGCATTTAAATGCCGAAGGACTATTTACATTCAAATTTACCTATTATATGATTTAAACTGTTGTTTTGAACGGATTTTATTATATGGAGAGTAGGGATGGCCAGGTGACAGGCATTAAAAAATATTTTCAGCTGGATGAGTTAAATACGACGGTTCAACGGGAAATTTTAGCAGGTTTTACAACATTTATTTCAATGGCATATATTTTATTCGTTAATCCAAGTGTTTTAGGTGCCGCGGGTATGAATAAAGGGGCCGTTTTTACAGCAACGGCCCTGGCGAGTGCGCTGGGATGTATCTTGATGGGTGTTTTGGCAAAATATCCAATTGCGACGGCGCCAGCATTAGGAATCAACGCCTTCTTTGCTTATTCAGTTGTCATCGGTATGAAAATACCGTGGCAAACTGCTTTGGCAGGTGTATTTGTCGCTTCATTAATTTTTATGTTGATTACTGTTTTTAAATTACGTGAAATAATTATCGATGCCATTCCCAGCGATTTAAAGTACGCAATTTCAAGCGGGATTGGTTTATTCATTGCCTTTTTAGGCTTAAGTAATGGCGGATTAATCGTGGCAAATAAATCAACGCTGGTTGGTTTAGGTTCATTTAGCGGGACAACTTGGCTGACGGTTTTTGGTCTAATTGTTACGGCAGTATTGTTAGTTAGAAACGTCCCTGGTGGTATTTTTATTGGCATGGCCCTGACGGCAATTTTGGGCTTGGCAACGGGCTTAATTGCGGCGCCAACTCATTGGATTGCTGGTGCGCCTAGTTTGGCACCAACGTTTGGTGTTGGGGTAACGCACATTGGTGATATCAATACAGTGCAACTGTGGGTCGTTGTCCTAACTTTCTTGTTAGTAACTTTTTTTGATACGGCAGGAACTTTAGTTGGTTTAGCCCAGCAAGCAGGTTTTATGAAGGATAACAAAATGCCACGTGTTGGTAAAGCGTTAATGTCCGATTCAACCGCCATGCTAGCCGGATCAGTGTTAGGAACTTCACCAGTTGGTGCTTATGTTGAATCATCTGCCGGGATTGCGGTTGGTGGCCGTTCTGGCCTAACCGCTGTCGTCACTGGTGTTATGTTTATTTTGGGACTATTCTTTTCGCCATTATTGGCCGTGGTCACCGATCAAGTAACAGCCCCGGCTTTAATTATGGTTGGCGTGATGATGGCGCAATCCTTGAAGCATATTTCCTGGGAAAAAATGGAAATTGCGATTCCAGCCTTTTTAATTGTGATTGGCATGCCACTAACCTACAGTATCTCTGATGGGATTGCCTTAGGTGTGATCGTTTACCCAATCACAATGATTGCGGCCAAACGCGGTAAGGAAGTTCACCCAATAATGTACCTTCTATTCTTCGTTTTCCTTGGCTTTATGTGGATTTTAAATCTGGAGTAGCCAGAAGAATGATTATGACTTAAAATTACAAAGGTCCCGCTAGTTATTTAGGCAAAAGCTAATAACTAGCGGGACCTTTGTAATTTATATTTCAGTGCTGTGTGCACGGTGCCAGTAGTAAACGGGCAAACCAAGTAATGTGATACTGATACCAATAACGGCCAAAAGTGGTTTTGTCAGTAAGGTTTCAATTAAGATAAAAAGACCACCAAGTAACGCAACTAGCGGTACGATTGGATAGAAAGGAACTTTATATGGTCGGGCTAGTTTAGGATCACGGTGGCGGAGAATAAACACAGCGATAAAAATCATTGTACTAAAGATCCAAATGACAAAAACTAGCATGTCGGTTAATAAGTCGAAACTACCGACCAACATCATAATAATGGCAATCGCCAGTTCAAATAATCCGGCAACGTAGGGCACTTTTGTTTTAGATAGCCGTTTTAGCTGTTTGCTGAAAGGCAGCTGATTTTCATAGGCCAACGCAAAAGGAACACGCATCCCGGTCATTGTATAGCCGTTAATGGCCCCGTAAACTGAAATCAGAATGCCTAAAGTAACAAGTTTACCACCAAAATTACCAAAGATCCTAATGGCGGCGTCCGCAGCCGTATTTAAATTACCGGCAATTTGGGCAACTGGTAATGTACGCAGGAAGACTGCATTGATTAATACGTAGATTAGCGTAATTAATGCCAGACCTAAAATGATGGCCCGGGGTAAATCACGCTGGGGATTTTTTAATTCACCGGCAACCGTACCAACATTTAGCCAACCATCGTAGGCAAACATAGTTGCCAGTAAACCGCTACTTAATGCGGCCGCAAAAGAAGTATGGCCACCACTTGTTAGTGGAATGAGGCTAAAGTGAACTGGATTTTTGGCCAAAAATCCAAATAGGACAATCAAGGCAATTGGAATTAATTTAAAAATAAGCGTTACAACCTGTAATGCACCGCCGAAGCGAGCCCCTAAAAGATTAACCAGGGTGAGACTCGTTCCGCATAAGATTGCGATTGGGATTAGCCAAAAGTGGTCAATGGCGAACAGATTAAGCAATTGGGTGCTAAAGATAATCGAGAGCGCAGCAACGTTTGCCGGAAAATATATCAACATTTGCGCCCAGCCGAGCAAAAAGGCCCAGGGTTTTCCGTAAGTATATTCAATATACTTAACGGCCCCACCAGTTTGTGGCAAAGCAGTTGCCAATTCGGCCACGGTTAGGCCAGCACAGATCGTGATGATTCCCCCTAGGAGCCAAACAAACAGCGTTAGGTTAGCAGATTTTGTTGCGCTGACAACACTAGCGGCCTTGAAAAACACACCGCCGCCAATAACTGTCCCCATGACCGTTGCTAGCGCTGGAAAAAGGCCGATGTCACGTTTTAAACCGTTCTTATCCATGGTGAAACTCCTTATAATTAGAATGAAAAAAGCCGAATAAAAGCATTATAACACGGTCACTAAAGTGTGTCGTAAAAGGTGTTCGGGTTTTGGTATTTTTAGGTCCGATTGAGTTTAAAAAGTATTTGCGTGACTAATTTAGGGGAAACGTGTTTGAAAAAGCAGCTTCCTGCGGTTGCCACGTTTCAACTTGGCGCTTTTCGCCACAGTTGAATGGACAACGTATGTAGCATCAAGATTATTAACGTTTTTGGTTGCGATTCGGACTTCGGTTTATCTTAGTCCGATCGACATCGTCAGTAATCCTCAGAAGCTGACTGCTTTTTCTGGCACTCTCAAAATAAACGTGGTTGAAAAAGCAGATTATTACGTATAGCTACGCTAGTCGAACGATCCGCTGCGCGTCTCTTTTCGCCTAGCTAGGCTATACTCCATAATCTAACCGCCTTTTCAACCACTCTCTAAATCGTGTTAAACTAGAAAAATAAGGAGCGATGTTAAATGTTGAGTAGACGGCTAAAGCGAAAAAAGCAGTGGCGCCAGCGACTAATCATGTTGACATTACTGCTTTGTTTAATTGGGGTTATTGGCGGTTTTGGTTACCATAAATTCCATGCGGGTACGCGGCCAAATATAAAATCATTTCCAGTATTGGGTTTGCGCGTTAGCCAAGATGATGGCTTTTTGGATTTTCAAAATTTGCAAAAGGCCGGTGTTAATTTTGTTTATTTACGGGCAAGTCAGGGGAAAAGCTATAGTGATGACAACTTTTCAACCAATTATTGGCGGGCAGTTGGCACAAATATGGCCATTGGTGTTTATCAGGACTATAGCTTTACCAGTAGTCCTAAGGCTCAATACCGGCAATTTAGCCAAACTGTCGGCCAACAAAGTGGTAATCTACCTATCATGATCAACGTTACTTACTACGGAAACTACCAAAAAGAGCCGCCGACAAGTTCGCGGCAAATTACGCATTTGCGTGAGTTTGTAAATTTATTACGCACAAATTATCATCGTTCAGTTGTTCTTTTAGGCAATCAGCAAGTGGCGACAACTTTACTTAAGCGTTTAAAATTACCGTATGCGTTGGCCAGTCAACGGTTACCTAAAGATCAGCATAATTTGGTCTTTTGGGAATATAGTGAAGCTGGGAAACTGAAGGTTGCCGGCCAGAATCAGAGATATACAACTTTAGTCTATTTGCATAAACAGGCGCGCTGGCAACAATTTATTTCGGTAGGTCAATGATTGCTAGGGTGTTTAACCTAGTTATAAACGATAAAAAAGCTTCAGAATATTCAGTCAGATTAACTGAAAAATTCTGGAGCTTTTTATCTGTGTTTTAATTTATTTTACAAATAACTTTCTACATTAAGCAGTCAAAGCTAAATTCCTTTTGTGACATCTTTTTTAAGATGTGCAATTGGATAAGTTCGTTGGTCTGCTTCATCAAAGATGGTTGCCGGTTGTTGTTCATCGGCAGTAATTAGCAGTTCATAGCCATATTGATCCAAAAAAAGTAATTGTTTTGCCGTTAATTTTATAATTTTACCAGCCAAAGGTTTACCATCAATTTTAATTGTTAGGTGGGATGATACTTGAAAGGTGTGGTGCCGCTTTTGTTGTTCATCATAGAAAGTCCACGTGCCAATGTAAAATGAGGTTAGGTTGGCCTGTTTTACTGGTGGCGTTTTGGTGGGACGGCGGGTTAAGTAAGTTGTTAATTGCTTAATAAAACCAACGCCACCAGTTGCCCATTTTTTTAATCTCATGACTGCACACCTTTCAATCTCTCTTAGACACATCATAGCACGAAATCTCTTTAAACAGTACGTCAATCGCTTTTTTTATGGGACTGGGTTAAAATAGAGAGAGTGAAAAGCTGATGTTAAAAACTTTATTGAATTGAGAGGATGATTGACATGTTAAAACTTGGCATAATTGGGACAAATTGGATTACAGAACAGTTCATTCAGGCTGCTCTAAGTACCAAGAAGTATCAACTAACCAGTGTCTATTCGCGAACTGAAGAAAAAGCACAGCAAGTAGCAACCAAGTACGAGGCTGGCGAAGTTTTCACTTCCTTGGCGGATTTCTTTGCTCAAGGTAGTTTTGACGTTGTCTACATTGCTTCACCAAATAGTTTACATTTTGAACAAGCAAAGGCCGCCTTGGAAGCTGGTAAGAACGTTATTGTGGAAAAGCCGGCGTTCTCCAATCCAACCGAAATGGCGACAATTACTGCCTTATTAGCCAAAAAGCCGCAGTTGTTCTTATTTGAGGGTGCCCGTCACGTTTATGAACCTAATTTTCAAATTACCAAACAGGCCATTCAAACGCTGGATCAGGTCCAGGGAGCGACGTTAGTTTATATGAAATATTCTTCCCGTTACGATCAGGTTTTGGCCGGTAAGACGCCAAATATTTTTTCACCTAAATTCTCTGGTGGTTCGCTGCAGGATTTAGGCGTGTACGTTGTTTATGATGCTGTTTCCTGGTTTGGTGTACCAGATGACGTTCATTACTTTGCTAACCTTTTGCCAACGGGAGTTGACGGTAGGGGAACAGCCATCTTAACCTATCCTGGTTTTAACGTGACGTTAATCTTTGGTAAAAATGCTACTTCTTATTTGCCATCAGAAATTTATGGACTACATGAAACGCTGGTACTGGCTCCTAATGCTGCTGATTTAGCGCAGGTAACTCGTTATCAGCCGGATGGTAAAACAGTTGAATTAGGCGAACCGGCCGATGAAAATCCGATGACACATGAGGCCGAGGCTTTTTACTCAATGATGACGACGCAGGATCATCAGATGGCCAATTCAGCCTTAAAAACAAGTCAAGCAGTTAATCAAGTGTTATTTAAATTAAGACAGTCAGCAGGAATTGAATTTGCCGCTGATCAAGGGAATTGAGGAAAATCATGCCAAGTGAAAGATTTACGGAACCATGGCAAGCATTAGGTTTAGGTGAATTAACGGCAATTCAAAAGGCAGTTTATGAACCGTTAAAAAAAGATGTCTCTATTTTGGGCCTGGCGCCAACTGGCTCAGGTAAGACGTTAGCCTTTGCGTTACCTCTATTAGAAAAATTATTACCGGGCCAAGGAATTCAGCTTTTAATCTTAGCGCCGTCACAGGAACTGGTTATGCAGGAAAAAGCGGCGATTCAGCCGTTTGCTAAGGCAGTCGGCTTAACAATTCAAGCAGTTGCCGGTGGAGCCAACATTAAACGCCAAATTGAGCGGTTGAAGAAAAAGCCTGAAGTTCTAGTGGCCGCTGAAGGACGTTTGTTGGAGTTAATCGATCAACGGAAGGTGAAACTGCATACCTTACAAACGATCGTTATTGACGAGGCCGATCAACAATTAGTACCGGACAAGCTAGAAAAGACGCGGGATATTGTTCGGCGTGCACCTGGGGAAACACAGTTGGCTTTCTTTTCGGCAACGAAGACCCCCATTTTGGATGAATTACCAAAGTGGTTTGGCTTGCCGATTCAGACGATTGACGTGCGCGAGATTGATGACAGTGCTGGTAAAGTGCTGCATTATTTACTGGAAACGCCAATTCGTAAGCGAACAGATATGTTACGGCGTTTAAGTCGGTTAGACGATTTCTACGGGCTTGTCTTCTTTGCAACTTTAGCCGAAATGGCGAATGCCGCGGAAGTTTTAGGCCACCAGCACGTTTCTTTCGCTGTTTTAAATGGCCAAATGCGACAAGTTGAACGTGAAAGGGCACTGGCTGATTTTCGGCAACGCAAGGTTAAACTGTTGTTAACAACCGACGTTGCTGCCCGTGGACTGGATATTGCGGCCTTACCAGCAGTTGTTAATTTTGATTTGCCACGTGAATTAGATATTTATATTCACCGAGTGGGTCGAACGGGGCGCATGGGACACGATGGCTTAGTGATTAACTTAGGAAATAAGCGTGATTTTCGCGATTTGAAACAAGTTGTTCGGGATAAGTATCAGCTGATGCCCGTTTATTTAACCCGGCAGACGTTAACGACTGATCCAACTGAGGTTCCTGTAGTAGAAAAGCCTAAGCAGCGACCGACGAGTAAGCATAAGCGGACACCAAAATTAGAACCAAAAACGATGGAAAAGCCAAAGAAAAAGCACCGTAAACGTGATCAGCGTAATAAAGGTAAACACAAGTCTAATAAAAAGGTTGATCAATAAAGCTCTTACATGACGCATACTAAAATATTTCATTTGAGATTAGAGAAGCGTATACTTTAAGGTAGAAATATGATTCTCGATAGTAAGCAAGCTTATGGGGGTGATAACTTTGAGAATCGAACAATTATTGAATATTCCGGCGGCTTTTTTATACAGTAAAATTATTGATGCTGAGCTTTTTGAAATTAAGGCACAGACAGGTGAAGCGTTATCCGTTAGTCAGTTACAAGGTTTCATTTACGATAAGCAGCTGGATCCTGAAACTAAGGCGCGAGTTCGGATTACTAAAAATATTCTTAATCAAAGTTATCACTACGAGATGACGACTAAGCATAATAAGCGTAAAGTAAGTTATGACTTAACGACAATTAATGCGGACCAGAGTCGAGTGGTGTATCAAGAACAGAATATCTCCCTTGGTCTATGGCAACAATTAGTGGATGTCACTAGAGAAACTTTCTTAGGGGCACTAAAACGACGTAACTTTAGGAAAATGTTTTTACAGATTGAAAAATCATACTAAAAAGTGGGAGTGGGCTAAAAGTCGGTTTTGGGTTTACTGCGTAATGTAGGCTAATCTAATAACCGTACTATGATTATTGAATTAGTTGTAGTTAAGCACGTGAACCCAGACTTTTGGCGCACGTTCTAGAGTAACGATCGGAAATAGAGTAAGAGGCCAGGACAAAAGTCCTGGCCTCTTACTCTATTTGAGTTATTCAATAAATTTGCGTAATGACCCCAACTGGAATCGAACCGGTGACCTATCGCTTAGGAGGCGATCGCTCTATCCTGCTGAGCTATGGGGCCGAATGAATTAATTTTCTCACGCTTTTAAATAGTTGTAAAGGACTGATTTAAGCGCAAATAAAAATTGCGGGTGGTTTTGACGTAGCCAAATAAAGTAGCCCAGACTAAGTGCAAAAATTAAAATAATGCAAATTAGCGTCAAAATGATCTTCCAATTGATACTGTTATGATTGGCAAGAACCAGACTAGTGCCAAATACACTAAGCAACAAGCTAATACTTATAATAATTAGTAAAATAAAATACATTTTTATCAACCTACCAGAGGGTACCTAAAAGTATTTAGATTCGCGAGCTTTATTCACTGAAATTACTTTAAAAATTAGTGCGTCCATTTAATTATAAAAAAACGTATTCGGAAAAAAGTAAACCGCTTATTATCGAAAAGGCGGCGGGCAATTCTGCCGGAGTACGTTTATTTTTTTTCTTTAATAATGTAAATTGGGCGATTTTTAACTTCTAGATAAATGTTGCCAATATATTTACCGACAATACCCAAACAGAGTAGCTGTAGGCCACCAACCATAATCATAATTGAGACGATTGAAGCCCAGCCAGCCACGGAGTCACCAAAGACCAATTGCCGAATAACGATGAAAAATAAGGCGATGATCGCGATAATGAATGAGAAAAAACCGACAAATGAGGCGATGGATAAAGGTAGTTCTGAAAAGGCCACAATGCCATCTAGTGAATACTTAAATAATTTCCCAAAGGACCAAGAAGTCTTTCCAGCGATTCGATCGTGATTTTCGTAAGGTAAGTATTTAGTGTTAAAACCCACCCAACTAAAAATTCCTTTAGAGAAGCGGCGGTATTCCTTCATCGCTAAAATAGCGTCGACAACTTGGCGCGTCATTAGTCGAAAATCCCGAACGCCATTTAAAATTGGTGTGTTGGAAATGTGATTAATTAGCCGGTAAAAAAGATTTGAGAAAAAGGATCGAATTGGTGGTTCACCCTTGCGATCAGTTCGCTTCGTGCCGACGATATCATAATGTTCATCCTGAATGCCGGCAAGCATCGTTGGTAGTAATTCGGGTGGATCCTGTAAGTCAGCGTCCATCACCGCAACATAATCACCAGTTGCGGCTTGCAAACCAGCGTACAGTGCGGATTCTTTACCAAAATTACGAGAAAAGGAAATATAGTGGACGTGTTCTGGATCATTTTGCTGTAGTTGTTTTAATTTGTCTAGCGTGCTGTCACGGGAGCCATCATTGATAAACCAATATTCCAACGATAGGCCGCGCAGCTGAGTTTTGATTTTTTCCGTAGCTGGGTAAAATAGTGGAAGGGTTTGTTCTTCGTTAAAGCAGGGAACAATTAAAGATAGTTTACCAGGCATATTCTGCCACGCCTCCTTAAAAATAATCGCTAACAAAAAGCCGATCTAGTCTGTGTTAAGCTTAACACAAGTAATCTCCAGACCGACTTTCTAATGAATTTTTTCAAACACGTTTACACTAAATTAGTCAGGTAAATACTAGTAAAGCTATTTTCTAAACTAGCCCCACCCAATTTTAGGTCAGTGCTTAATTATTAGCGGCCTTTTCAACCAAACTTTTAGCGAAGGCCTCAAGGTGCTCAATATCGTCTTCTTCGGCTTCTAAATCGACTTTAACGGTTTCTGCACCCTTAGTGGCGCCGGATTTTTGAAACGCAGCGTCAAAATCATCTACGGATTTGCCAAAATCATCGTAGAAGGTATCTCCTGAACCGCAGACACCATATATTTTGTTGGCTAGGTCTTCTTCTTCAAGATCCTCAAAGAAGTCGACGGCCTCATCGGGTAATTCACCATCGCCGTAAGTATAAGTCGCAACGATGCAGATATCGACGTCCTCAAAGTCCTCGGCATCAGCCTGGGAGATTTCGCTAACATCAACGTCAACGTCAAGGTTTTCTAACGCTTCTGAAACAATATCGGCAATTTCTTCATTGTTGCCGGTCATACTTGCATATACGATTTTTGCGCTTGCCATTTTCTTCGCTCCTTTAATGATCCAGCCTTGATTATAACAAAGTTCTGGTGGATTGAAAATAACCGTCTTCGTTACACGTCAGCATAAATCTTAAAAGAGTACGTCTTATTTTTGTGGAGATAATCCGATTTACTTGGCCTACCATTCATGGGTAAAACTCATGGGTAAAACTGGTTAACAAAAAGTGCAGGTCCTAACTTTGGTTGGTTCAAGTTCACAAATTGATTTTTTTCGGTATAATGTAATAGTTTAGCCGATTTGTTGAATCCAAAAAATGTTCTGCGCCAGGAGTGGGATCAAAGCCGGTTTTGGGCCGCGCTTCGGACTTCAGTTTATTTTAGTCCGATCGACATCGTCAGTAATGCTCGGAGCCTGGCCGCTTTTCCAAACAAGGCACGTGAATCAGACTTTTGGTGCACATTCTAGAGTAATATTCGGAAACAATAAGTGGCTAGGAATTTTTTGTCCCCCCGCGGGTGCCGTATTTTTTAACCCGTTTTACATTACAGTGGGCTAGTAAAAATAATTAAAAAACATATTGGAAAGGAGCGGAAATAGTGGCAAAAAAAATAAAGAAGTCAGAGCAGTCGACTTTTCGACGTTTTATCTCAATTTTTATTGACCGCTTCACTCACGCCGGGATTAATGATGGCGCCGTAGTTATCGCCTATTGGGAATTGTTGTCATTATTTCCGCTACTAATTTTTTTAGGCAATTTGATGCCACTACTACACATTAACGGCCAAAATATTTCCCGGTACGCTGAGGCGGCCATTCCCAGCACATTATACCAACATTTGTGGCCATTAATGCATTCCTTCGTCAAACGTGGAAGTGGTGGTCTATTATCAATTGGTGTCGTTGGGACGTTATGGGCGGCCAGTCGTGGCGTTAACGCGCTAAAACGAATGATGGATCGGACCTATGGTGTACTTGAGGGCCAGAATTTTCTCATTATCCGGTTAATGGCGTTAGTAATGACGTTATTTTTAATGTTGGCCTTGGTGGTTTTAATCTTTATTTTTAGCTTTGGGCAGGAAGTGTTGACCTACCTAGCACCACGATTAGATTGGCCGGTTCAGCTAATTGATGCGTTTAAAACGTTTAAGTTGCCGGTTACCTTTACGGTTGTTTTTGTCATGCTAACCTTGATTTATTTTATTTTACCTAACGTCCATTTACGTTTACGCAGTGTTTTACCGGGGGCCTTGATCGCAACGGCAGGCTGGTTAGGTTTGGCGCAATTATTTTCACTGTACGTTCGTTATTTTGCCCATGCTGTACTTGATTACGGAACTTTAGGCCTGTTTGTCGTCTTGATGCTTTGGTTAGACTTTGCGGCCTGGATTTCAATGTTTGGTGCAGTGATAAACGTTGTTGTTGAGCAAACTCTTTATGGTGAGGTTCGAAAATCCAGCCGCATACAGGATCTAATTAGCCGGCAGCGTGCGGGTAAATCATAACAAAATACTATCATTTGTTTTGTGATAAGTTATACTTAAAGAGAGTTATTAAAAAGAACAAAGGAGAAATTTTTCTATGAAAGTGCGAAAAGTAATTATTCCGGCAGCAGGATTAGGAACACGGCTACTGCCAGCAACGAAGGCAATGGCGAAGGAAATGCTACCAATTGTTGATGTTCCAACCATTCAATTTTTAGTTGAAGAGGCCAAAGCAGCCGGTATTGAAGATATGTTGATTATTACTGGCAAGGGGAAACGACCAATTGAGGACCACTTTGATTCAGTTCCTGAACTAGAGATGGTTTTGAAAAATCGGCACAAAGATAAGTTGTTAAAATTAGTTGAGAGTACGACTAATATGGGAATTCGCTTATTCTTTATTCGCCAGTCTTATCCTAAGGGCTTAGGTGATGCCGTGTCACTAGCCAAAGACTTTGTCGCTAACGAACCTTTTGTTGTCATGCTAGGCGATGATATTACTCAGGCCAAGGTACCACTAACCAAACAGTTGATGAACGATTACGAGGAGACGCACGCTTCGACACTGGCCGTTATGAAGGTCCCACATGAAGAAGTTTCTAAGTACGGCGTTATTAAGCCATCTTCTGAAACGAAGCCCGGTCTGTTTAACGTTGAGAGCTTTGTTGAAAAGCCAACACCACAACAGGCACCTAGTGATCTTGCCATTATTGGCCGCTACTTGTTTACCCCAGAAATTTTTGATAGTTTGGCAACCCAAAAACCAGATGCTGGTGGCGAAATTCAGTTAACTGATGCCATTGATCATATGAACAAAACGCAGCGTGTTTTTGCACGACAGTTTACGGGCAAACGTTACGATACTGGGAATAAGTTCGGCTATTTAACGACAAACATCGAGTTTGGTCTACAACATCCAGAGTTACGGGATGAATTACGTGATTACATCATTAACCTAGGTCATCAATTAGAAGGTAAAAAATAAATAAAATGGACCAAGAACTTTTGTAATTTAACTCCGAGTTAGCTTAATTTAACGGAATTAAATTCAAAAATTCTTGGTCCTTTTTTAGTGTTTATTCGTCGCTAGAAAGAGTTTTTTAGTACAAAATCAATTTAGCATTAACAAATTCGCGAATACCAAAGTCGCTAAGCTCCCGGCCGTAGCCTGATTGTTTAACACCACCAAACGGAAAATCCGGGTAAGAATTAAGCGGTTGGTTAAGCGCAATTTGGCCGGTTTCAATTTGACTAGCCAAACGTTTTGCCCGTTCTAAATCAGCAGAATAAATGGCGCCACCTAAACCAAAATTTGAATTATTGGCAAGTTTAATCACTTCGGCATCATCGTTGGCCTGGTAAACTTGCGCAACTGGGCCAAAAAATTCTTGATCAAAAAGGGGATTTCCAGGTTGAATTCCGGCAAAGATTAGCGGACTAAATTGTGCCCCGGGACCTTCAATTGGCGTTGGATCACCCCAAAGTAATTTAGCACCGCCAGCAATGGCATCTTGCACCTGTTTCTGCAACTTCTGTTGGGCCTTTTTTGACGATAGTGGGGCCAAGGTCGTTTCTGCCGCAAGGGGATCGCCTAATTTTTGTTGGGCAAAAGCAGTACTTAGGCCGGCAATAAAATCAGCGTAGTGATTACTCTGAACAATAAAACGTTTGGCGGCAGTACAAACTTGCCCGGCATTTTTCAGACGTGCAGTTACGGCACCTTTGATGGCAGCTTCCAGATCAGCATCATCGAGAACGATGAAAACATCAGTGCCGCCTAGTTCCATCGTTGATTTTTTGAGATATTTACCAGCCTGCGCGGCAACTTGATTACCGGCGCCGGCTGAGCCAGTTAGTGCAACTCCTTGGATACGATGATCGGCGATAATTTGCTCAACTTGATCATGATCGACAAAAAGGTTGGTAAAAGCGCCTGCCGGAATGCCGGCCTTTTCAACTGCATTGGCAAAGGCCATTGCACATTCAGGCACAATACTGGCGTGCTTGAGAATAACTGGATTACCAATGATGAAGTTCGGAGCAAAAACACGCATGACCTGAGTGTAGGGGAAATTCCACGGTTCAACGGTCATGATGGCGCCAATCGAGTTAAACTCCACGTAGGCAGTTTTATCTGGAACATCGTTATAGGAAATATTTTGTAAAGCCTCGGCACCGTGTTTAACGTAGTATTCCGCAAAAGCGGCGTTCTTTTCTACTTCGCCTTGTGCTTCGCTAAAAAGTTTACCCATATTGGTTGTCAGGGGTTTTGCGTACTGATCAATATTTTGCCGAAATTCAGTTGCTAATTTCTGTAATTGGTGCGCCCGCTCATCGTAAGATTGGGTTTTGGCAGCATGATAGTATTGATCCGCTGTTGCTAAAGCGTGTTCGACGTCTTGCTTAGTTGCTGACGGGAACTCTTTGATTAATTCACCGTTATAAGGGTTAATTGCTTTATAGGCCATAAATTAGTCGCGCTCCTTTACTGTTAGTAGCTTTATTGTGGCGGAATTAGGCGTTGGATTCAATCTTTACGCTGCCAAATAAAAGAGGAGTGCGAAAAAGTCGGTTTTGGGTTTACGGCGTAACGTAAGCTAATTCAATAACCGGACTATGGTTGTTGAATTAGCAGTAGTTAGACACGTGAACCCAGACTTTTGGCGCACGTTCTAGAGCAATGTTCGGAAATAAGAAGAGGCTAGGACTTTTGTCCCAGCCTCGTTTCGACTATATACTTTAGAAAAACACTTATTCTTTAACGGTATAATTGACGCTTACTAAATTTGACGACCGCTTCGACCCGCGCTGTTTGGGGAAACATGTCAATTGACTGAATATAATCAACGCGGTAGTCCTTCACAAGGCTCACAAGATCCCGGGCAAGGGTTGAAGGGTTACAACTGATGTAAACAAATTTTTCTGGCCGACTGTCAAGAATGGCCTGGCGTAGTTGGTTATCTAGGCCAGTTCGTGGTGGATCCACAATTAAGGCATCGGGTTCGAAACCTTCACGCAACCACTGAGGAAGTAGCTCCTCAGCCTTACCGACTTCATAGTGAGCATTGGTGACTTGGTTGAGTTCAGCATTTTCTTTGGCGTCAGCGATAGCTTCAGGAATTGTATCCATCCCGCGAACTTCACTGGCCGTGTCGGCCAAAGAGATCCCTAGCGTGCCAACGCCACAGTAGGCGTCGATTAAAGTTTCGTGTTGGGATAAATTAAGTGCCTGTTCTGCTAACTGATAAAGTTTTTCCGTTTGTTTGGGATTTAATTGGAAGAAAGCCCGGGCAGATAGTTTAAAAGTATAGCCGTTAATCGTTTCGGTTAAATACGTATCACCAGCTAAGTGGCGCGTTTCTTCGCCCCAAATTAAACTAGTTTCGCCTGGATTAATATTTTGCATAACGGACGTCACTTCAGGTAGGTCGGCCGCAATTGCTGTTAACAAGGCGTGCTTTTTAGGCAATTTAGGTGTGTTAGTGATCAGGGTGACCTGTAAGTGGCCAGTTGTGATTGATTCACGAATGGCAATTGTTTTGATGATGCCTGATTTGGCGGTTTCATCATAAACTGGGATTGCCAATTGCTCAATTAAGTTAACTAGGTAACGCATTGTTGTCATAATTGCTGGTCGTTGGGTGCTGAAGGTCGGTAAATCAACTAAATCATGACTATTTTTCCGGTATAACCCAGCGGCAACGTGACCATTAAGTTGCCGAACTTGAAACTGGGCCTTATTGCGGTATTCGTAGGGATCATCCATGCCAATCGTTGGCCGAACATCGTAATTTTTATAACCCTGCGGTCTAAATTTTTCTAAGGCTTGCTGAATAACGTCGGCCTTAAATTTGAGTTGTTCAGGATAGGCAAGGTGTTCTAGTTCGATCCCACCAACGTCACCGTATTGTTCGTCTCTTGGTGTAACCCGGGCCGGACTTTGTTGCCGAATTTTGTGGATCTTAGCTGTAATAAAGTGTGGCGCTGTTGCAACGACCTCGGCAACAACAACTTCGTCAGGAAGTGCACCCTGCACAAAAACAACGGTGTGCTTGTAGTAACCAATTCCTTCACCATTAATGCCTAAACGCTTAATTGTTAAGGGAAAACGTTGTCCGATTTCAATATTACTAGTGCCATGTTCGTAGTTTGAATTAGCCATCAATTTGCCTCGCTTAAATTTATTTGTTTTCAAGAGTGTTTGAAAAAGTGGTTAGATTCTACTCCGCAATTGAGAATTACTGCTGGCTTCGCTGACGCTGGCGATCGGACTAAGTTGAACCGAAGTTCGAATCGCAATCTAGACCACTAATAATCTTGCTGCTTCATTCGTTGACCATTCAACTACTACTTCGCAATTACGGTGAGTTATTTGTAAAAAGCGCAAATAACTCATGCTGCTTCGAATGTTGTCTATTCTTGTGGCAAAAGCTAAGGAACACAGTTATAAAATCCGTAACTGCCCGCGACTAAGTTCATCACGGTTACCACAGGAATCTGCTTTTCCAAACACTCAATAAGTATAACATAGCCGAATATGGGCCAGGCGAACGTACATTTGCATTACGCGGAATAACTTAGGTATAATGTAATTAGCTATAACGAAAGAGGGGGACACAATGGCGCTGCCAGTAATTACTATGATTGAGGCACAACGGCGTAAAGGGCGGTACAACGTTTACCTAGATGAGCAGTACGCCTTTCCAGTTAGTGAATCAGTCCTTGTTGAGTACCGTTTGTTTAAGGGAATGGAAGTTCCCAAAAAATTACAGCAAACGTTGATGGCCGCCGATAGTGTGTCCAAGGCTTACCAATTGGCGTTAACGTATTTGAGCCGTCAGCTACGTTCCGAGATGGAAGTTCGACTTTATCTAAAAAAACACGAAATACCCGTCAGCGCGCGACAGCAGATTATTACTAAGTTGCAGGAACTGAATTTAGTTAATGATCAAGATTACGCCGAAAGTTACGTGCGGACAGTCATGTTAACAAGTGACAAGGGACCAACTGTGATTACCCAAAAGTTGAAGGAAAAGGGAATTAAGGAAAATTTAATTGAAGACGCGTTAGTGCTTTACCAGACGGATGATTTGGTTGCTAACGGACTTAAGGCCGCACAAAAATTGGCAAAACATTACCAGAAGCTCAGTTTTAGCCAGCAAAAACAAAAAGTTCGTTTAGGCTTAATGCAAAAGGGGTTTTCTGGCGAAAGCCTTGATCAGATTTTGCTACAATTAGATTTAGAACCTGATCCAGAACGTGAATGGCAGGCCTTAGTGCAGCAAGGTGAGAAAGTAATGCGGCAAACTGCGCGCTTAGAGGCTAATAAAAGACGCCAAAAAATTAAGCAGCGCTTGTACCAAAAGGGATTTCATTTGGATGAAATTAATCGCTTTTTAGATGAACAACTAACAAACGAGTAAGTGACTTTCAGAAAACTTTCACTAAATCATCGTCACAACTGGTAAATTTTGGTATAATGTTCATGATAATTCGGTGTTAACAGCTTCTAGAAAGCAGGGTGACGCATGCGTATTCCAAAAGAAGGGGAATCGTTCGCGATCCAAAGTTATAAACATGATGGCAGTTTACACCGGACGTGGCGTGATACGATGGTTTTGAAAACCTCGGAAAACGAAATTATTGGTTGTAATGATCATACTTTAGTGACGGAATCGGATGGCCGCCGCTGGCTTACCCGGGAACCCGCGATCATTTTTTTTCACAAGCATTATTGGTTTAATATTATCGCGATGATTCGGGACAATGGGGTTTCATACTATTGTAACTTGGCATCGCCATACGTTTTAGATCGTGAGGCACTAAAGTATATCGATTATGATTTGGATGTTAAGGTGTTTCCTGATGGTGAACGTAAATTATTAGATGTTGATGAATACCAAGTAAACCGGCAACGCTGGGGTTATTCAAACGCAACCGATAAAATCTTAAAGGCCAACGTTAATATTTTGGTTGATTGGTCAGATAACCATAAAGGGCCATTCTCCAAAGAGTATATTGATATTTGGTACAATCGTTATTTAGAACTCGCCCACCGGTAGCCACGAAATGAATTTTAATGAAGTAGTGCGTGAAAAAGCTACTTTTATTTACAGCTTAGACGACTACATTTAGTCAGCAAAAAGAGGAGGTTGAGACAAAATGGAATTTGTCTTAACCTCCTCTTTTATACTAGCAAAGTAATATCGTGGGAGTATTTGAAAAAGCATTCAAAGGCTGCCTTTTCAAACACGTTTAACCAGGATTGGTCAGAAAAAATACTGGTAAAATAATTTTCCAACCTGCGCTAGGTACACTTTATCCAGGTGGTAAGCGAGGTAAGCCGTAATTGAATTACGATCTGGTTTTAACCTTTGGGCACTTGGCCACTCGATAGCTGTTTATACATTTCGTGGTGGGGGATGCCGGCATCTAGGAAGCCTGGCCGTTCCGTTTTATGAAAGCCAAGTTTTTCGTAAAAGCCCAGTGCCTGATCTTGGCCACCAAGAATTAGTGCCGGTTTATTGTGGGCCACGGCGTAATCTTCTAAGGCAGTGAATAATTGTTGCCCGTAATGGTGACCGCGTGCTATTTTGAGAGTGGCTACTCGCTGGACGTGAAAGGCAGCCTTTTCAGGTAGTAACCGAGCGGTGGTCACTGCTTGACCATTCACGTAGCCGACAAAGTGAACGGTCTTAGTTTCATTTTCATCAATTTCGAGAGCAAGGCTAACGTTTTGTTCGGTGACGAAAACACGTTTCCGAATACTTAAGGCGTCTTGGTAGATTTGGTTTGTAGTGTCAGTAGTATGTAAAATTTTCATGGTTCAACCTTCTTCGTAAGATTTAGAACTAGGCGACCAAATAAAATAGTTTTCTTAAATTTGGTAAAATAATTATAACATAATGCGCACGGTGTAAACTGGCCACTGTGAAAGGAAATGATGCGGATGTTTGAACGGCTACAAAAATCACGATTAATGTTCTGGTCACTAGAACTGCTAATTGTCGCAAGTTTAATTTTTGTTTGTACGAAAATTAGTTTTGTTTTTTCACCAATTGGAACTTTTGTTTCAACCTTGTTTATCCCTATTCTAATTGCCGGATTTTTGTTTTATCTATTTAATCCCCTAATTAAATTATTAGGTCATTTGAAAATTTCCCGAAATTGGGCAATCCTAATTGTTTTCCTGATTTTCTTTGGTGGGTTAGCGCTGATTGTGATGACCGTTATCCCAAATTTAGTTAAACAAATTGCACAATTAGTCGTTAGTTTGCCCGATTTTGCGTCGGCCATGGAAAAGACGGCCCGGGAATGGCTGAAAAGCCCCTGGCTACAGAATGTTGATGCCGAAAAATACATTAATCAATTGAATTTATCATTTAGTGATATCTTGCAATCCGTCATGAGTTCGGTCACTTCTAGTCTTGGTTCCGTTGTTGGTACCGTGACAAGTGTTGCGATTACAGCGATCACTATTCCAGTGATGTTGTTTTATATGTTGAAAGATGGGCACCGGTTAATTCCCAGTATTCAAAAATTAATGCCCAATCGCTATAAAGCTGAGACAACCGATTTACTTTCAAAAATGGGGGAAACAATCTCGACCTATATTGGTGGCCAACTTATTGAGTGTACCTTTGTTGGTGTTTTTACTTTTCTAGGTTATTTGTTGATTGGGATGCCCTATGCCTTTTTGCTCGGTTTTATTGCTGGTATTTGCAATATTATTCCCTATGTTGGCCCGTACATTGGAATTGCACCTGCCCTGATTGTCGCTCTAACTGTGTCGCCAATGCAGATTATATTGGTGATTATCGTTGTCGTCGTCGTTCAGCAGGTGGATGGTAACTTTATTTATCCCAACGTTATTGGCCGAACGCTGTCAATTCATCCCTTGACGATCATCATCTTATTATTGGTGGCCGGTAATATTTCTGGAATACTGGGAATGATTTTAGCAATTCCTTTTTACGCAATCGTTAAGACAGTTGTTAAGTACTTCTGGGATATTTACCAACTACGTACACGGGAAAAAGAATTACCTGCGGCTGAATCCCAAAAGGCAAATAAGACTGACTAGTGAAATTGAAAAGAACGGTATTTAATGTTAGTATTTGACAGTGACTTTTAGGAAGTGATTTGAAACCTTTTTTGTGAGTATTCTACAAAAAAATTGGTTCAAATGTCCTATTATTCAATGATCGTAACTAGTAGTTCACAATTGCGGATTATTACTAGCTTCGCTTGTGGCGTAGAATTAGAAAGTATTTTAGAACAGTCGATTAATAAAAATTGAACGGAGTGGATGTGGCGATGAGTTCTGACCCTGGCAGTCATATATGGGTGCAATTAGTTTTAGCGCTTATTTTGATTGGTTTACGTGGCTTTTTAACTGCGGTAATGATTGCAATAAATACGATATCGAAGGCCCAGGCACAGCGCTTAGTTGATGCAGGTAAACGGAAGGCTAAGCGCTTGGCAAAAGTAGTTGATCAAGTAACTGAGGTTAGTGCAACTTTGGAGCTATTAATCATCTTTATTGATATCTCCATTGGTGTACTAGGCTTATTAATTGGTGTCCGACTTTGGCCTGATTTTACTAATGAAACGCTGTTAGGTCTTTTAATTGCGATATTTATGAGTATTATTTTATTCAGTTTTACCAGTGTTTTACCACGTAAATTTGGTCAAGTTAGGGCTCAATCATTAGCCTTGATGGCAGCAGGTTTCGTTAATTTATTAACGCAGTTGTTTAAGCCATTATTATGGTTGTTGACGAAACTTGGGCCTTCAGGTGCCAGCGTTAAACGCCCGGAATTAACCCGTGAAGATATGGTTGATATGATTGAAAGTGGGCAAAAAAGCGGCGTCATTGAATCTGATGAATTTGAAATGTTTGAAGGAATTATTGAGATGCGGCGCAAAATGGCCCGTGAGGTCATGGTACCGCGGACAGATGCCTTTATGATTAACTTGGATGATACTAATCAACAGAACATCACATCGATTTTAAGTCAGAACTATTCCCGAATT
The DNA here is from genome assembly GCF_003946275.1 of Loigolactobacillus backii. Classification (GTDB taxonomy): domain Bacteria; phylum Bacillota; class Bacilli; order Lactobacillales; family Lactobacillaceae; genus Loigolactobacillus; species Loigolactobacillus backii. Next base: position 16,160 of record NZ_RHNQ01000019.1, on the reverse strand, counting down.
CCAGTTTATCAAGGGGATAAGGATAAGGTTGTTGGAATTGTCCACATTAAAAATATTATGCAACGTGCGCATGAGATTGGTTTTGAAAATGTTCAACTTGCAGAGGTTATGCAAGAAGCACTCTACGTTCCGGAAACAATAATGATTGACGATTTATTATATGAAATGAAAAAGAGTCAAAATCAAATGGGAATCCTACTTGATGAGTACGGCGGTTTGGTTGGGTTAGTGACCATTGAAGATTTACTAGAAGAAATTGTTGGTGAAATCGATGATGAGACTGATGAGGCCGAGGTTCTTTACCGCCAAATAGATGAACGGCACTATACCGTCAAAGGCAGTATGCCCCTGGATGATTTTAATGATCTTTTTGCAACTGACCTAGATAATCCAGACGTTGATACGATTGCAGGCTACGTGCTGACTGGTTTAGGGACTATTCCAGAAGAAGGGCAGCAGCTAACCATGACTTTGCCTAACAATATTAAGTTGACAACGGGCGAAATGGATGGTTCACGGTTATTGGATATTAAGGTTGAGTTGCCGACTGCAGTCGCGCAATCGGCGGCCGATGATAGTGACTAGGAAACTGATCAGACTGTGCCAAAAACAGTTTTGGAACATAGTTAGGCTACCTTTTAGGAAGGAACTAAGTTATGCAAAATAAAGAATTAGAGCAAGCAGTGAGTAAACGCCGAACATTTGCTATCATTTCACATCCTGATGCCGGTAAAACGACAATTACCGAGCAATTGCTGTTATTTGGTGGCGTTATTCGCTCTGCCGGTACCGTCAAAGGTAAAAAATCCGGCCAATTTGCTAAATCAGATTGGATGGCAATTGAGCAGCAACGGGGAATCTCTGTAACTAGCTCCGTAATGCAGTTTGATTACCAAGGTAAGCGAATTAACATTTTGGATACACCAGGCCATGAGGACTTCTCAGAGGATACTTACCGCACTTTGATGGCCGTTGATTCGGCAGTCATGGTTATTGATGCCGCTAAAGGGATCGAACCGCAAACTAAAAAGCTTTTTCAGGTTTGTCGGATGCGGGGAATTCCGATCTTTACGTTTATGAATAAAATGGATCGTGATGCCCGGGAACCGCTGGATTTAATTGCCGAATTAGAGGAATTATTAAACATTGAGGCGTACCCAATGAATTGGCCAATTGGCATGGGCAGGGATCTACGCGGTCTTTATGATATTTATAATCAGCGAGTGGCCCTGTATCATCCTGATGCAGATGGTCGGCAATATTTACCCTTGGATAAGGAAACTGGTGAAATCATTGGCGATCACCCGTTGAAAAAGGAATCGATTTACCAACAGGCATTAGAAAACACGCAGTTACTACTAGAGGCCGGTAATCAATTTGATACAGCCAAAATTGCTAAGGGAGAACAGACGCCAGTTTTCTTCGGTTCTGCCTTAACTAATTTTGGGGTTAAAACTTTCTTGGAAAATTATTTAGAGTACGCACCTGCACCGGCCGCGCATAAAACGCAGGATGACGACCTCATTGAACCAGTGGCAAGTGAGTTTTCTGGATTTGTTTTTAAGATTCAGGCTAATATGAACCCTAATCACCGTGATCGGATTGCTTTTATTCGAGTTTGTTCAGGTGAATTTGAGCGGGGGATGGATGTTACTTTAGAACGAACCCAGCGCAAATTGCGTTTGTCTAATTCAACGGAGTTTATGGCCAATACTAGGGAATCCGTGGAGTCGGCCGTGGCTGGTGATATTGTTGGCCTTTATGATACGGGTAATTTTCAAATTGGGGATACAATTTATACCGGTAAAAGGCACATTAAATTTGAAAAATTACCACAATTCACGCCCGAATTATTTGTTAAAGTAGATGCAAAAAATGTGATGAAGCAAAAATCATTTCACAAGGGCATGAATCAGTTAGTGCAAGAGGGCGCCATTCAATTGTACCGAACCTATTTAACTAATGATTATGTTTTAGGGGCAGTTGGTCAATTACAGTTTGAAGTTTTCCAATTTCGGATGAAGAACGAATATAATTCGGATGTGATCATGGAACCAATGGGCGAAAAGATTGCCCGCTGGATTGATCCCGCGCAATTAGATGAAAAAATGTCTTCTTCACGTAATTTATTGGTTCGTGATCAAAATGATGCGCCACTATTCTTATTTGAAAATGAATTTGCAGAGCGCTGGTTTAAGCAGAAATATCCGGATATTAAGTTAACTGAGAAATTATCAACGAATATGGTTTCTGCTAGTAAAAAGCATTAGCAACTTATTAGAATAGTGCAGTTTTAGGGCATAAAAATATGAGTCACAAAGTAAAAGATAAAGACTTTCCGCTTAACAAATTAATTGTTAAAGCGAAATAACCTTTTAACCTACTTTTTGACTCATTTTTTTGTGTCTTGTTAGGACCGCTCAGAAAGTTGCAGGCGCTGAATCGGTCGATTAAATAAATTAATTGGGGGTAATAAGTGTAAATAGTGCTCCTCGAGCCATGAAGCGTCCTCTAGCTCGTACCAAACACTGTTATTATTTAAAATCGTTCCCTTAATGATATTAACGATTTGGCCGTGACGAAGTCGGTGTAGGGGGTCGCCGTAGGGCTTTGACCAAGTTGTAACGGCCTGATCGCTGGCAAACGAGATGGCAGCTCGGCGCGATCCTGGAATAATTGCGGTTTGTCTAAATAGTGGTGGCGTTAACGGTTTTGGTTGCTGGCGAATAAATGGTGATTGTTTAAGCCGACTAGCGTGGACAACGGAAATCCACTGGCCACCAAGGTCATACCAAAGACTGCCATCAAAGATTTTGACCTTACGGAATATGCGCCAGATTGATTGCTTTGGTAGGCTAGACCGTAAAGGTGATTGACCAGGAAAGCGAAACGCTTGGACTTGAGTGCGAAGGCTAATGTAGCTGTCCAAGTAGCGCGTTGACCAAATGATAGCAGAGGTTTGATAAAAATAATTTACAATCTGGGTTTTGCCACTAAACTGGCCTTGGCGATTACTTGTCGCCCGAACAGCACGGTACTGCTTTAAGTGGAGGTGGTGGGTTTGGTAGGGAGCGCCTAATGTGCCTACTAAGTATTCAGGTTGGCGCAAAAGTTGGTGCTCTTGGTTAAAGTGAAAGACAATAACTGGGGCCGCAACTTGTTGGGCGTAGATTAATTGAATACTCGTTCGGGGATAGACAAAATAGCTGTGATAGTTTGTAATTGTGGCCAAATAATAATTATTAAATTCTGGGAAATTAACTTTAAACGCTTGGTTTAACTGGCCACTAAAAATTAATGGTTTAGCGAGTTGTTTACCGGTTTCAGTTAGGTAAAAGACAACGACGAGGGCAGATTGAACCGCCGGAATAAGTGACCGCGTTTGTGGCAAATAAGCCAATGATGCTTTGTTGCGTGGCTCAACTGCGGGAAGTTCAGGTGTGGAAACTTCAATTGAGGCGGGGACAGCCACTTTTTTAGGATTGAGTAAGCGTCGAATTAGGCGTAAAAATTTTCTCATCTTAAAATCCCCCTTTGCCGGTGACTGTTTATTAAATCGCTTTATTTTTAGTTTAGCAGTCTTTTCTAGTGGTGTAAAAAATTGTGTGTTAAATCATATTTTTAGATAGTCTCTTACAAATGGTTGCGGCCACGAAAAAAGTTAGGCCACCTTAGCCATAGTTATCAACGCAAAGGCGACTTAACTTTCAAACACGTTTACACTAAATTAGTCAGGGAAATACTAATAAAGCCATTGTCCAAACACGACCTAGCCAATTCAGCTACTAACTTTATTGTTGCGAGTAATTGAAATTTCGGCCAATTTATCTGAAATAATGGGTTTAACCTCGGCCTGGGTGAGGTGAACCAATTGATCTAACACGTAATCGATTTCATTTGTTTGGATATTGCGCGATCGATTAGTTAATAGAATTTCATCATGGTTTGTTGCCCTAGTGAAAATAACCGTTGTATTACCTAGTGAATAGACACGAACGTGATGAGCATCGGTACTATTTAGCTGATTGGTCACGACATCAACGTAACTATTTGTAACATCAATTAATTTCATAATCAGTGTGCCTCCTTAGACTAGTTCTTTCCTAATATTATAAAGAATCAGTTGCTAAAAGAGAATTATTATGCTTTTAAGTAATCCCGATAAGAATAGTGGAGCACGTTTTCGAAATAGATAAAGCAACAAAATAAGGCCAGGACTTTTGTCCTGGCCTCTTATTGTTTACGATCATTATTCTAGAACGTGCACCAAAAGTCTGGGTTCACGTGCCTAACTACAGCCAAATCCAATAACCATAGTCCGGTTATTGGATTAGCTTATGTTACGTAGTAAACCCAAAACCAACTTTTGTCCCACTTCCGTTAATCTTGGATCATTATTTAAGCTTTATCGGTTGCTGGTTGAATCGCTGGTTTCTGGGAGTCAATCACAATCTTATCCTTTAAGAGATGAGCCTCTAGTTCCTTTTCATCAGCGTGATCCAAATAATAATCAGCAACTTGGTCTTCAATTTGCTCTTGAATAACACGGCGTAATGGTCGTGCACCCATAGCAGGATTGTAACCTAGATCAACTAATTTTTCTTTGGCGGCTTCGGTGACGTGAATAGTTAAACCTTGGTCAGCAGTCATTTGGTTAACGTCGGCCAACATCAAATCGACGATCTTCAACAAATCTTTCTTCGTCAAAGAGTTAAATTCAACAATATCGTCAAAACGGTTTAAAAATTCAGGTTTAAAGTAATTAGAAAGCTGATCAATAATTGAATGTGTTTGGCCAGCAGCGGCAGCACCAAAACCAACATTAGCTTCGGCGTCACCTTGACCAGCATTAGAGGTCATGATGATAATCGTATCCTTGAAACTGACAGTTCGACCCTGTGCATCAGTCAAACGACCGTCGTCAAGAATTTGTAAGAACATGTGCATCACATCAGGATGTGCCTTTTCAATTTCATCCAGTAAAATTAAACTATAAGGATTACGGCGAACTTTTTCAGTTAATTGCCCAGCTTCTTCATAACCAACGTAGCCAGGCGGTGAACCGATTAACTTGGAAACCGAATGTTTCTCCATATATTCACTCATATCAAAACGAATCATGGAGTCTTCTGAGCCAAATAGTTCTTGAGCCAATTGCTTAGCCAGCTCGGTTTTACCAATACCAGTAGGGCCAACAAACAAGAAAGAACCAATTGGACGGCCAGATTTATTAAAGCCAATCCGATTCCGGCGAATCGCCCGTGCAACCTTGTTAACTGCTTCAGTTTGACCAATAACATGTTTGTCAAGGTCACTAGCTAATGTTCTTAATTGTTTCTGTTCTTTTGAATGTAATTCACCGACAGGAATATTTGTCTTTTCTTCGACAATTTGTTCCATGTCACTTTCACCAATGGATGGTGTATCCTCGCTAGCAGTATCGCTGGCTTGCATTTTAGTCAATTTTTTGACTTGATCACGATAGTAAGCGGCCTTTTCGTAATCTTCTTGCTTTAAAGCCTGTTGTTTTTGACTTTCAGCCTGTTGCATTTTTTCCTTAATGACTTTTGGATCAACTGTATTAATCGTTAAGTTCTTTTTAGAACCAGCCTCATCAAGTAGGTCAATGGCCTTATCTGGTAAGAAACGATCCTGAATATAACGGTTAGACAAGGTTGCGGCAGCATTGATTGCTTCATCAGTATACTTAACGTGATGGTAATCTTCGTACTTCTTTTGCAATCCCTTTAAAATCTGCACTGTTTCGTCTACAGTTGGTTCTTCAACGTGAACTGGCTGAAAACGGCGTTCAAGTGCCGCGTCTTTTTCAATTTTACGGTATTCATTTGATGTCGTTGCACCAACTAATTGGAAATCACCACGAGCAAGGGCCGGCTTCAAAACGTTACCAGCGTCCATTCCACCTTCGGCATTACCAGCACCCATAATTTCGTGAATTTCATCAATAAAGAGAATGACATTTTCATTTTTACGAACTTCATCCATTAACTGTTGCATCCGTTGCTCAAATTGACCACGAATACCGGTCCCTTGAACAAGTGAAACAACATCCAAGCGAATGATTTCTTTATTTTGTAGCTTTTGTGGTACTTGTCCGGCCACAATCTTTTGGGCCAAGCCCTCGACGACTGCGGTTTTACCGACACCAGCCTCACCAATGAGGACTGGGTTATTTTTTGTTCGACGATTTAGAATTTCAATGACACGTTCAATTTCTTTATCGCGACCAATGACTGGGTCAACTTTACCTTGCTTGGCTAAGTTGGTGAGGTTAACACCAAATTGTTCAAGTAGGCCACCATTACCATTTTTACCACCACGACCGTTACCGCCGTTACCACCGGCTTGCGTCTGGGGACCTTGTTGGAATGATTGGCCATTATTCTCAGGCATACTACCTTGGCCCATAGCCCGGAAAATGTCGTCTAAGTTACTAAAGCCAAATGGATCGCCAGTGCCAGCCGCATTAATTGGTTGACCACCAGTTGGGTTACCTTGTTGTTTCTTTAATAATTGGTAACAATTTTGACAAAGATCGATCTGTTGGCGAGTGCCATTGACATTTGTATATAAATGGATGGTTGCCTCGTTCTTATGACAGTTTTGACATAGCATCGACTATTTCACAACCTTTCATACATAATTATTGTCGTTATAGATAGGGTAAAAGGCAAAGGTTTATTTGACCATCTTTGACCTTCAAATGTATTATACAAATTAATGTTTTGAGATGCAAGGAATTAACACGAAAATTTGGCAGAAATATTTTCGAGTGCTAATTTCATTTCAAACATATGTCGTGTACACTATTATTATAGGATAGGAAAAGAAATGAGGCAAAGAAAATGACCGATTATAAAACACAATTAGCGGAACTAGAGGCCGGAAAAAGACAAATAATTGAGGTTTCTAAAGATGACTTTTACGCTTTTCGGACGGCTTGGTTGGATTATCCAAGACGTAAAAGTATTGTGGGGGAAGCCCATCGAGGCGGAAATGTGACCTATCATTATGATCGAACGGCGGGACAAAAATAATAATTTAGTAAGAAAACGCTAACAAACGGTATATACCATTGAAACGGCGAAAACGATTGCTAAATTTTTATTAAACATTGAAAATACTAAAGAAAACGGTCGCAAAGTGGTTGTCGAACTGTAAAAAAAATGGTAATGTTTAACAGTGAAAGGACAATCGAGTGATTGAAATGTCGTTTCGCCTTAGGGTACCAAAAAGGGAAAGCCCTAACATATCTTAATATATAAGTTGAAGGAGTATGATTAGTTATGGAAAAACGCGATTTTCATATTATTGCAGAAACAGGTATTCACGCACGTCCTGCTACATTATTAGTACAGGCTGCTAGTAAGTTTAATTCAGATGTTAACCTTGAATATAAGGGCAAGTCTGTTAACTTAAAGTCAATTATGGGTGTCATGTCGCTTGGTGTTGGCCAAGGTGCTGATGTATCAATTTCTGCTGAAGGTGCTGATGAAGCAGACGCAATTAACGCAGTTGCTGATACAATGAAGAAAGAAGGACTCGCAGACTAATGACGGAAATGTTAAAAGGGATTGCTGCATCTGACGGCATTGCACGAGCAAAGGCATATTTACTCGTTCAACCTGATTTATCATTTTCTAAAAAGTCGATTGATGACGTTCAAGCAGAAGTTGATCGCTTGCATAAAGCGGTCGCTGCTTCTAGTGCGGAATTAAAGTTAGTTCGCGAAACAGCTGCTAAAAGCTTGGGTGAAGAAGAGGCCCAAGTTTTTGATGCACACATGATGATTTTGGATGATCCAGAATTTGTTGGTGCAATTGAAAGTGGTATTAAGGATAAAAAAGTTAATGCTGAACAGGTCCTTAGTGACGTATCAGCTAACTTTATTCAAATGTTTGAAGCGATGACGGATAATCCGTACATGCAAGAACGTGCAGCAGATGTTCGTGATGTTACAAAGCGATTAATGAGCCATTTACTAGGTGTCACTTTACCCAATCCTTCGCTAATTGATGAAGAAGTCATCATTATTGCGCATGATCTTACACCAAGTGATACTGCTCAGTTAAACCGTAAATACGTTAAAGGATTCATCACTGATCTTGGTGGTCGGACCAGCCATTCAGCAATTATGGCACGTTCCCTTGAAATTCCAGCGATTGTTGGGACGGAAAAGGCAACTAGTGAGATCAAAGAAGACCAAATGGTTATCGTTGATGGTAACGGTGGTGTTGGGGTTATTGATCCTAGCGTTGACGATGTCAAAAAATATGATCAGGCGGCGAAAGATTTTGCTGCTCAAAAGGCTGAATGGGAAAAACTTAAAAACGAAAAAACCATCACAAAAGATGGTAAGAGTTTCATAACTGCAGCAAACATCGGTACGCCAAATGATGTACCTGCAGCAGTGGATAATGGTGCAGAAGCAGTTGGTTTGTTCCGCTCAGAATTCTTATATATGGATTCTGCTGAATTACCAACTGAGGATGAACAGTTTAAGGCCTATAAGGCTGCTCTTGAAGGAATGAACGGTAAGCAAGTCGTTGTTCGGACGATGGATATTGGCGGAGATAAGCATTTATCTTATTTGCCACTTCCTGAAGAAATGAACCCATTCTTGGGCTATCGTGCTATCCGGATTAGTCTTGATCGCCAAGACATTTTCCGGACGCAGTTGCGTGCTTTGTTGCGTGCTTCACACTACGGTAACTTAGCCATCATGTTCCCAATGATTGCAACCGTTAATGAATTCAAACAAGCAAAGGCAATTTACGAGGAAGAACGGCAGAAGTTAATTGATGCTGGTACACCTGTTGCTGATAAGATTGAAGTCGGTATGATGATGGAGATCCCTGCAGCAGCGGTAATTGCCGATAAATTAGCTAAATACGCTGATTTCTTCAGTATTGGAACTAACGATTTAATCCAGTATTCCATGGCCGCTGATCGTGGCAATGAGCATGTTTCTTACCTATACCAACCTTATAATCCATCAATTTTACGCTTAGTTAAGCGGACGATTGATGCTGCACATAAGGAAGGTAAGTGGGCTGGTATGTGTGGTGAAGCTGCTGGTGATCCAATTATGGTTCCAGTTTTACTTGGCCTTGGCCTAGATGAATATTCAATGAGTGCTACTTCGATCCTGAAGATTCGCAGTTTGATGCGGCGGTTAGACACTGCTGATATGAAGAAAATTGCCGATCAAGCAGTGACTGAAGCAGAAACCAATGAAGATGTCATTAATCTAGTAAAAAAAGCAACAAATCAATAGATGAAATTCAAAATGGTAAGAAATCGAATTGATTTCTTACCATTTTTTATGCAGTGAGTTAAAGAAAAGTGTAGGCTAGTGACTATAGTTGGTCGTGAAAATCAGACTTTGGAGTGATTTATTTTACCGGTGTTTTCGTTATGCTAAATGATGGCATTTGCGCTTAAGTATGCTTCCCACTATAATTAGATTAATTAAAAGACAAAGGAGGACAACCACACGTGAATATTGGATTATTTACTGATACCTACTTTCCTCAGGTGAGTGGGGTTGCAACCTCTATTAGGACGTTAAAAGAGGAATTAGAACGTGAAGGACATTCGGTTTATATTTTTACAACAACGGACCCGCACGTGGATAAAGATGAATTTGAACCCAATATTTTTCGTTTTCCTAGTGTTCCCTTTGTTTCGTTCACTGACCGACGGATTGCGGTTCGGGGACTATTTCACGCCTATCAGGTTGCTCGTGACTTAGACCTAGATATTGTTCATACGCAAACTGAATTTTCAATGGGTTACATTGGCAAATTTGTTGCCAAAAATTTAAAAATTCCTTGCGTTCATACTTATCACACCATGTATCAGGACTACCTACACTATATTTTGAATGGTAAGCTATTGCGACCGTATCACGTTAAGCAAGCAATGCACGCCTATTTACACAATATGCACGGGGTAATTGCGCCTAGCTCGCGAGTCGTGGCAACGTTACGTGATTACGGGGTTAAAATTCCAATGAAAATTATTCCAACTGGAATTGATATTTCGAAATACGAAAAACCAATTCTAACCAACCCGCGACAGTCATTAGGGATTGAACCAGAAGTCCCCATCTTATTGTCCTTAAGTCGAGTTGCTTACGAAAAGAACATTCATGAAGTAATCGATGCCTTACCTAAAATACTTCGGCAACAACCTAAGGCCGTACTGGTCATTGTTGGCGATGGTCCGGCACGAGAAGATCTAACTAAGCAGGCGCAGCAACTGGGTTTACAGCAGCACGTTTATTTCACTGGTGAGGTTCCTAATGATCATGTTTCGGCTTATTACCACATGGCTGATTTATTTGTTTCGGCTTCTGAATCCGAATCTCAGGGATTAACTTACGTTGAGGCAATGGCAAGCGGTCTAAAAAGTGTTGCGGCAGTTAGCCCGTATACAACTGATTTATTAGATGATCCAGCAATTGGAACTACTTTTTCAACTGAGGCAGAAATGATACATCAAATAACTAACTATTTGGCTCATCCTAATGTGTTTAATGACCCCAAACCACGTTTAAGTAAATTACATGATATTTCGGCCGAACATTTTGCACACGAAGTTGTTGCTTTTTATCAAAATTCGCAGGCCTATTATAGCGCTTTAGAGCAAGATTCAGCCGATATAAGCGAGTAAAAATTAGGAGAGTCAACTATGCTAAATATACACATGTTTTCTAGTGCAACTAAAGTGAAGGGGCAAGGTGTTGGCAGTGCCTATACAGAATTAATTCGCCTGCTGGAAACTCGCTTTAAAGGTGAGTTTAAAATTACGATTAATCAGTATGGTAAGTCTGACATTAGCCATTACCATACGATTGATCCGCAATTTTTTTTGTCGACTTTTTTTAAACGACGGGGACAAAAAATTGGTTACGTCCACTTTTTGCCAGAAACCTTAGAAGGAAGCCTAACAATTCCGCGGCCATTTAAGGGCTTATTCTATCGTTACGTGATTGCCTTTTATAAACGAATGGATCACATAGTTGTTGTTAACCCAAGCTTTATTCCGAAGCTATTGAAGTATAATATTCCGGCTAACAAAATCACTTATATTCCTAATTTTGTTTCAAAAAAGGAATTTTATGAAAAAACTGCAACTGAAAAAAGTGATCTACGTAACCAATATCACTTAGAACAAAATAAGTTCATAATTTTTGGTGCCGGACAAATTCAAGAGCGTAAGGGTGTTGGCGATTTTGTTTCCCTGGCAAAACGTAATCCTGATGTTCAATTTATCTGGGCAGGCGGCTTTTCGTTTGGAAAAATGACGGATGGTTATGCTAGGTATAAAAAAATCTTAGATAACCCGCCAGCCAATTTACGTTTTCCAGGAATCGTTCCCCGCGAAGAGTTAGTTGATTACTATAATTTGAGTAATTTATTTTTATTACCTTCATATAATGAATTATTTCCCATGTCCGTTTTAGAAAGCTTTGCCTGTGGTACGCCGGTCTTGTTACGTGATCTTTCCCTATATCGTTCAATTATTGCCGGGTACTACGTTGCCGCGGCCAACGTTGACGTTATGAACGAAAAAATTTCTACTTTGAAAAAAAATCAGGCGGCCCAAGAATACATGACTGAACGCGCGCGTGAAGGGGCCGCCTATTATTCTGAAGAGCGCCTGGCCGGGATTTGGCATGATTTTTACTTAAAGCAAGCCGAAGAAGGTAAGCGATGAGTCGGCGAAACATTGCGGCTTTAGTTGCAATGCTTGCTTTAGGTATCGGAATTTTTTGGTACGAATTACGGGCGACTAATTTGCAACAACTAACCCACGATTTAACCCACCTCAATTTTTGGTGGCTAGGTGTCGCGGCTTTGTGCATGGGATTGTATTGGCTATTTGAGGCCTTTGTTGTTAAGGTTTTACTAAAAAAAAGAGTAGAAAAATTTTCGCTCAAAAATGCTTTACGGATACCATTGGTTGAACAATTATTTAACTCAATTACACCTTTTTCTTCAGGCGGTCAGCCCGCCCAACTGGTTGCTTTAATGCAATCGGGGATTGACGGTGGTCGGGCCAGTTCGCTTTTATTGATGAAGTTTGTCGTCTTTCAGGCGATGGTTTTAATTAATTTCATTTTGACGTTAGTATTTGGTTTTCACTTGGTGGCCGCCAAATTCACTTATTTGGCGTGGCTAGTTGTTTTTGGATTTATTATGCATTTAACGGTTATTGCTGGTTTATTAATGGTGATGTATTGGTATAATTTTACAAAAAAATTAGTTCATTTGTGTTTACGGCCGCTTAAATTATTTATGAAGGCCGAGCGTGTGGCCAAAATTAAGGAACAATTGGATCATAAAATTGATAATTTTTATGCTGAAAGTCTGCGAATTAAGCGCGATACTAAGACAATCGTTGTTGCAAGTTTGTTGACTTTTATTCAGCTAATCTTTTATTACAGTGTGCCGTACTTTGTTTTGCTATCGTTAGGGCTAAATAAGACAAACTTTTTTGAAGTTTTAGTGATGCACATTATGATTGTCATGATTATTTCATTGTTTCCAATTCCAGGTGGCTCAGGCGGTGCTGAATTGAGTTTTAAGGCACTCTTTGCGACGTTTATAACTTCCAATAGCAAACTGGTGTTAGCAATGATATTATGGCGTGTAATGACGTATTATTTAGGAATGTTTATTGGCATGTTTGCCATGGTCGTTAAACCTGACAAGGTGGTAGAACTTAAAGATCAAACTTAAATTTTAACGGATTTAATTGGCCAATTGACCAAGTTTTAGATTAAAATTAAAATAAGTCAGTGGGAAAAAGTCCCTTTTTTACTTTTTTCTGGTATGATTATATGTTGAAGACTGGATGAAGGGAGTCTCGCTATGAAAAGCTCACAATTAGTTGCCATTATTCATCGCTTGGCAGCAATGCAAGAAGATGCTAGTGACAATGAAGAACAGACACGCCGTTTTGAAAAGGACGGTGCGGAACGAGGATTAGTTACCTATGATCCGAAAACCGAAACTTATGAGCTGGAAGAACTGGCGCAACACCAGAAATTCCAGTTTGATGACATTGATTTAATTGCAATAGAGATTTTTGATCTCTTAGACGACTAGTTCTTTTGATCATAATAGGCCATCACCTTATCGCTGAAGAGTATTCTCTTTGGCGATACTTTTATATTCGGAACGTATTAATAAATATTTTGTACTAGAGTGGTTCGGAACTGGTTATTATTAATGAAATTGGGTCCTACTTTGATTATATTAGTTGCGACTAAAAGTAAATATTTTGTGAAGCTTAGCAGGGACAATTGTTTTTCAGAAAGAAATCCAGTATGATTTAGGAGACTTGAGTTCAGATAAATCTATTTTGACGGGGGCAAATTCTTATGAGGCAAGTAGTAAAGAAAGTACGCCTTGGATTAAATTCGAGGTTAGGCTTCTTTATCCTCGCAGTATTACTATTTAGTGTGAAATCATATATTGCATATAGAACTAAATTTAATTTGGGTGTAAAAGGGAGTATGCAGGAACTACTGCTTGCGCTTAATCCATTACCCTTTGCAATTCTACTTTTCGGCCTAGCGCTATACATGCGCGGTCGTAAGTCTTACTGGTTTATGATTGGGATTGATGCAATCCTTTCAACTTGGTTGTTTTCCAATATTTTATATTACCGGGAATTTTCTGATTTCCTGGCGTTTAATTTGATGAAAGGATCAAGTTCAGTTTCTACCAATCTAAGTAAGAGTATTGCCGGTATTTTAAAGCCCACCGATTTTCTCGTCTTTTTAGACGTCGCATTACTGATTATCTTTGTTGCGTTCAAATGGATTAAGATGGACACTAATCCATTTAAACTTCGTTATGCCGCCACAATTAGTGCTTTAGCCGTTGTTTTATTTGGTGCTAACTTAAGTTTGGCGGAAAGTGATCGGTCTGGTTTGTTAACACGAACATTCGATAATAATTACATCGTCAAGTATTTAGGCTTGGAAGCTTATACGGTTTACGATGGTGTTAAAACAACTAAGAATAATACGACTAAGGCCAATGCCAATAGTTCTGATTTGGCTAGCGTTCAAAATTATTTAAAAAAGAATCGTATTTCTCCTAATATTCAGTACAGTGGTGTGGCCAAGGGAAAGAATGTTTTTGTGATTCACTTGGAGAGCCTGCAACAATTTATGATCGATTATAAAGTTAACGGGCAAGAGATTATGCCAAATATTGATAAGCTGTACCACGAAAACGATACGTTGAGTTTTGATAATTTTTATAATCAGGTTGGTCAGGGTAAAACGGCCGACGCTGAATTAATGCTAGAAAATAGTTTGTTTGGTTTACCTGAAGGAGCGGCCATGGTTACGGATGGAACAACTAATACTTTCCAGGCCGCACCAGCAATTTTAGATCAAAAGGGTTACACGACTGCCTCTTTTCACGGGGATGTGCCTAGTTTCTGGAATCGTGACAATGCTTATAAATCTTGGGGCTATGACTATTTCTTTAGTAAGGACTATTATAAAAACGCCGATAAGGCAAAGTATAATGTCGGTTATGGGATGAAGGATAAGATTTTCTTGCGGGATTCTGCTCAGTATATTCAGCAGTTACCACAACCGTTTTACGCTAAGCTGATAACCGTAACTAACCATTACCCTTATATTCTTGACAGTAAGAATAAGAGTATTGATGCTTTTGATACGGGTGATTCAACAGTTGATCCTTACGCGCAGACGGCACACTATCTAGATCAGTCGGTTGGTGAATTTATGAGTTATCTAAAGAAAACCGGTTTAGACAAAAATAGTATGATTGTTATGTATGGTGATCATTACGGAATATCAAATAACCATAAACCGGCAATTGCCAAGTTGTTAGGCAAGAAGAAGGTTACTAATTATGATTTAGCCAACTTCCAAAAGGTTCCGTTCATGATCCATATGCCAGGACTTAAAGGTGGAATTAACCATACTTATGGTGGTGAAATTGACGTATTACCAACAATTTTGAATTTATTGGGTGTGAAGAATCAGGATACTATTCAATTTGGGCAGGATTTGTTGGCACCAAACCGTAATCAGACAGTGGCTTTCCGAAATGGTGACTTTGTTTCGCCGACTTATACTAAGTATGGTGGGGATGTTTATGATTCGCAAACCGGTAAAGAGCTTAAGCATTTGTCGGCAAAGCAGAAAGTTGCTGTTGATAATTTACAGAATCATGTGACAACAGAATTATCAGCATCCGATAAAGTGGTGAATGGTGATTTACTACGTTTCTATCAGCCAAAAGGTTTCAAAAAAGTTATTAAGAGTGACTTTAATTATAAGGAATCAGTTGGAGTGAAGAAGCTTAAGAAAGCTGAAAAAGATGATCCAACTAGTGTTAAGGCAAAGAATAATGGTAAATCGACCATGAGTGATTACCAAACGGATGCACCAGAATTGAAGTCTAGTAAGTAAAAAAAGGTGGGGCAAAAGTCAGTTTTGGGTTCACTGCGTAACGTAAGCTAATCCAATAACCGTCCCTATAGCTGTTGGATTAGTTGTAGTTAGGCATACGAACTCAGACTTTTGGCGCACGTTCTAGAATAATGATCGGAAACAAGAAGAGGCCAGGGACTTTTGTCCCAGCCTTTTTTGTTTACGATCAAGTTCAAGAAAATTAAGGTAGATATGGGATTGTATAATTAAACGATTTTTGGCTGAATATTCGGCTGATTGGCCCTGATATTGTGAGTATTAATCCATCATTATTAAGCTTAATGCTTTGGGAATGTTCGGGTATAGAAAATATCTCATTAAATTTCGAGATTTCTGTTGACGATGTAGTGCAATGTTGGTATAGTATTATTTGTTGTCAGCGATTAACCGGATTGACCAATTAATCAGGTTAAAGAAGTTCTTGACAACAAATTAGATTCTTGCTAAACTGTAAAAGTTGTCGCGTTAAGCAAGCTTGAATATTGATTGAATAAAAATTCAAATTACTGCTTGACAAGCATCCGCTTAATCTGCTATACTGATTGAGTTGTCGCTGACAATGATCCAACGAAGTAGACCTTTGAAAACTGAACAAAGTTTCGACAAATCAAATGTGTAGGGTCTTTTTTTAACCGTTCTTCGGACC
>NZ_RHNQ01000018.1 GCF_003946275.1 Loigolactobacillus backii | reverse complement strand
CCTTTGGTTTTCGCAACTATCACCATTTAGTTTCACGGATCAAACTACAACAAATGCGCACCAAACCAAATAAAAAAACAGCATTAGAAGTTGCCTAACTTCTAACACTGTAAAATTGGCTATCAACAGGATTTGACAGAGAGCCGAAAAATTCTAAATGGCTGAAGTTCATAAGTAGTTTACTGTTTTTCAAACAACTTGTCTAGTCAAACTTATTTATTTTCCGGATGCTTTTCTAATTGATGCTTGCCAAAATAGTCCACTACATCAGTGACAACATTATTTTGCACCATGTCGCGAATTTGACTAACCGTGTAATAGACGGCATCTGGTGAGGCCGTCCCGTGAGTTTTAACCACTGGAGCCTGCAAACCTAGTAATACAGCTCCACCATAACGTGAATAATCAAAGGCATCCCGCATCGTATTTAAACTTGGCTTTAACAGGAGCCCACCAAGTTTACCCCGAGTGCCACTGGCCATGATTGTCTTTTTAAGTAAACGCATAATCGCCATTGCTGTACCTTCCATTGATTTCAAAGCCGCGTTACCAGTAAAACCATCCGTTACAACAACGTCCGCCGCACCGTTTAATAATTCACGTGCTTCGATGTTTCCAACGAAATTCAAATCAGGATTGGCCGCCAAGAGTTGATAGGCCGCTTTATGCACCAAATCACCTTTTTCAGGCTCCGTGCCATTATTTAATAACGCAATCCGGGGATTATCAATTTGGCGCATATTTTTAGCGTAATAGTTACCTAATACCGCATACTGGTAAAGATTATCTGGTTTTGTATCAGCGTTAGCACCAATATCCAAGATATTGAACTGGCCATCATTCTTAAAATCAGGCAAGGTCGGCATTAAGCCTGGCCGATCAATTCCTTTAATTCGGCCAATAATAAATAACCCAGAGGCCAATAGCGCCCCAGTACTCCCCGCTGAAAAAATTGCGTCAGCTTTGCCAGCTTTAACCGCCTGGGCAGCAACAACCATCGACGCATCCTTTTTACGACGGACGGCGCGAACTGGCTCTTCGGTATCTAAAATCTCTTCCGTTGTGGGAACAACCGTTAATCTTGTTTCCGACTTGATTTCAGCGCGAATTTTCTTTTCGTCACCGTATAACTGAAACTCAATATCAGGAAATTTATCCCGGGCACGTTCAACGCCCTCAATAATTGTCTTGGGTGCGTTGTCGCCGCCCATCGCATCAACTGCTAATTTCATTATAAACGCCTCTCAATCTAAGTTCTGGTAAGCCTTAGTTTCATGTTCCAAATAGTCCTTCAGTTGTTCATTGGCCGATAAATCTAAGTTATTATTCGTTAATAATTTTTGTGCTTCCAGTTGTGCCGTCTCTAAAACCGCAAAGTCAGCGACCGGATCACCAACTTTGAATTCGGGCATGCCGGACTGCTTTTCACCAAGAACGTCCCCGGGTCCCCGTAATTCTAAATCTTTTTGCGAAACTTTAAACCCATCGTTAGTTTCCGTCATGACTTGCATTCGTTCAATTCCAGTTTGATTTTTGGGATCAGCAACTAAAATACAGAAAGAGGCAGCCTTCCCCCGCCCAATTCGGCCGCGCAACTGGTGAAGTTGCGATAGGCCAAAACGATCAGCATCAAAAATTAACATGGTCGTCGCATTAGGAACATCAACACCAACTTCAATTACTGTTGTCGCCACAAGAACTTGAAAATCATTGGCCTTAAAATCAGCCATTACCGACTCTTTTTCGTCGGCCTTCATTTGCCCATGAAGTAAGCCAACCCGGTAAGTTGGTTCAAAGGCCAATTGCATATTCTGGTAGATTTCTTGCGCGTTCTTTAAATCCATACTTTCCGATTCTTCGATTAAGGGTGTAATGACGTAGGCCTGGTTATGCTTGGCCAATTCTTTTTGCATAAAAGTTAGTGCATTAGGAACCTGGTTACTACGAATCCAAGAGGTTTTAATCGGAATTCGCCCGGCCGGCAGCTCGTCAATTGTTGAAACATCCATTTCTCCAAAGGCCGTGATTGCTAAAGTACGCGGGATCGGCGTGGCCGTCATTGCCAAAATATCAGGCCGGTAACCCTTTTCTCGTAAAATCCGCCGCTGATTTACCCCAAAACGGTGTTGCTCATCAGTAATTGCTAACCCTAAATCGGAAAAATCAACGCCCTTTTGGATTAATGCGTGCGTTCCGATAATCATCTGAACGGTTCCAGCAGCAAGACCAGCTAAAATTTCTTTCCGGACCTTAGTTTTAGTTGAACCAGTTAACAGCACAATTTTGACGTTAAACGGCGCAAATAACTTGGTCAAGTTCTTGTAGTGCTGTTCCGCCAAAATTTCGGTTGGTGCCATCAAGGCCGCCTGCAGTCCAGCAGTAACCGCGGCGTACATCACAATTGCAGCCACGATCGTTTTCCCACTACCAACATCACCTTGCAGTAGTCGATTCATGTGTTTCGTTGATTTTAAATCACGACAAATCTCGTTAACAACTCGCTTTTGGGCGTTGGTTAATTCAAACGGTAAGGTCTTAATAAAGGCCCGTAACTTCTGATTATCATAAGCAACCACCATGCCCTCTTGCGGCGCCTGTTCACGCTGCTTAACTAACTGCATTGTCATTTGAAACAAAAAGAACTCTTCGAAAATAGCGGTTCGCCGGGCGGCATTTGCTTCTTGCTGTGTTTTTGGAAAATGCATTCCGGCAATTGTCGCTTTTTCGGAAAGTAATCGGTACTTTTGTTGCAATGCGGCCGGAATAATATCACTAATACAATCCTGGTAGCTTGTAAAAGCATCGCGAATAAGCTTTACCAGCGTACTCTGATGAATGTTCTTACTAACACTGTAAATAGACGCAAACGCTGGATTATTGGAATTTTTAACCGCCAGTACTTTCATGCCAGTCAAACTTTTTCGCTTGGCGTCCCACTTACCATAGATTGCAATTTCGGCGCCGGTCACAAATTTATCCTTAAGCCATGGTTGGTTAAAGAAAGTGACTATGATTACATCGTGCTTAATTAAGAGCCGGACGTTTAACCGATTACGACCGCGGCCAAAACGACTCACAATTGCATCTGAGACGACGGTTCCTTTTAGCGTCACCTTTTCTTGATCGGCGGCCTCATTTAAATCAACAACTTTAAGATCTTCATAACGAAAGGGAAAATAATGTAATAAATCGGCGATTGTTGTAATTTTTAATTCGCTAAGAGCCTGCACACGTTTGGGACCAACTCCAGGCAAAACAGCAACGGAATCCTGCAAACTTTTTCCAACAACCATTATTTTCTCCTCTCTCCAAACAAAAACATGGGTTAAAAGACAATTAGTTTCTTGAATAAGCATCACTTAATCATCCAGAAATGTCCTTTAACCCACCATAACTTAACTATAAAATTTAATTATTCCACCGAAACTAAATACGGATAAACGGGCTGCCCACCATCGTGGATTTCCACTTCGATATCTTCATTAGCTTCCGTGATTTGATCAGCAATGGCCTGGGCTTCTTGTTTTGTACCACCTTCACCAACAAGAAGCGTCACAATTTCACTATCTTCATTTAGCATGGCCTGAATCATTTTTTGAGCGGCCTGCTGCCGATCTGGCTCTGAAATCTTGATTTTACCATCAATAATGCCCATAAAATCATCTTTATGAATTTCAAGCCCGTCGATGGTGGTATCGCGAATAGCCTTCGTCACTTGACCACTGATCACATCGGCCAAACTGGATTGCATATTAGTTTGATTCGTTTTTAGATCATCACCAGGATTGAAAGCAAGCAGTGAGGTCATTCCTTGGGAAATTGTTTTACTTGGCACAATTTCAACTGGAATTTCAACGACCTTTGCCGCTTCCTGGGCCGCTAATAAAATATTCCCATTATTTGGCAACACCAAAACTCGCTTAGCGTTAGCCTGCTTGATGGCCGCTACAATATCAGCCGTACTAGGATTCATTGTTTGACCACCACTTAAAATAACCGTGGCACCAAGACTCTTGAAGAGATCGCCAACACCTTTACCAGAAACAATTGCAACAATCCCATAATCAACTGGCTCAGCGGGCTCGTTTCTTTCTTCTTCATCGTGTTCCAAAATTGTTTCGTGCTGTAGGCGCATGTTATCAATCTTAATCTTCATCATTGAGCCAAACTGGTGGCCGTAATTTAACACCGTTCCTGGATGCTCAGTGTGAACGTGGACCTTAACAACCTCTTCATCATTAACAACTAATAATGAATTACCTAAGCCATCTAAATAATTGCGAAAATCGTCATAATTAAATTGCTTGGTTGCACCATCTTGGCCTAAACCGACCATCATTTCAGTGCAATAGCCGTACTCAATGTCATCGGTAGCAATTTGACTCTGAACGCTCTGATGATGCATGGCGTTAACCATCTCATCCATTTCACTTTCATCAGGGGTATAAACATCCTCGTTTTCTGCATCACCGGAGAGCCCTTCCAAAAAGCCCTCATAGACAAATACAAGCCCCTGGCCACCAGAATCAACCACACCAACTTCTTTTAAAACCGGCAATAAATCAGGTGTTTTAGCCAAAGATTCCTTAGCAGCAATGACCACCGCCCGCATAACTTCGGTGGCATCATCCGTTGTTTTAACGGTCTTATTTGCAGCCCGCGCAGCTTCACGGGCAACTGTTAGAATTGTCCCTTCGACTGGCTTCATTACAGCCTTATAGGCCGTCTCGACACCACTCATCAAGGCTTGGGTCAAATCTTGTGCGCTAAGCGTTGATTTGCCAGCCACACTTTTAGCAAAGCCACGGAAAAGCTGTGATGTAATGACACCAGAATTACCACGAGCGCCCATTAAAAGCCCCTTAGCAAGCGCCTGGGCAAGATCACCAACAGTTGTTACCTTGGCCTCATTAACCGCCTTAGCCCCACTGCCAAATGACAAACTCATATTTGTTCCAGTGTCACCATCAGGAACGGGAAAAACATTTAGTGAGTTAACAAAATCAGCATTCTTATTTAAACGGTGGGAGCCGATCCGCACCATATCTTGAAATTTTTCTGCTCTTATTTCAGTTACTTCCAAAACAGATCCTCCTCATTAATCGGCTAACACCCGGACACCTTGAACAAAAACATTCACGGAATTTGCCGAAACACCGAGCATTGTTTCTAAATTATACTTCACTTTATCTTGGACATTACGACAAACTTCTGAAATTTTAGTGCCATAACCAACAATAATGTAGACGTCAATTGCAACGCCATTTTCTTCTTGGCGAACAACAACCCCACGTGCGTAGTTTTCTTTTCTTAAAATATCATTTAAATTATCACGAATTTGATTTTTACTGGCCATACCGATAATGCCGTACACATCCGTTGCGGCACCACCAACAACCGTTGCAATGACCGTATTGGAAATATCAATCGTCCCGTATTGGGTCTTAATTCGAACAGCCATACTAAGTAACCTCCTTGAAAAACAATCTACACGATATTCTATCATAGCCCCCGTTTAAATAAAAGTCGGCCTGTTTTTCAATAATGCTAAATTCAAACGGGTAAACCAGCCATATTTGCAAATTACCTTACCAGTACTTTGCAGCTTAATTTAGCAGAAACGTGTTAAAAAAGCAAAATCAGCATCTTTTTAAGCACTTCCTAGCTTTATGCTGTCATCACACAAAGGCAAGCGGTATACTAACTTTAAGGTTTGAATTAGATGGGAGTGGTGACAATGGCACAGGCTTACCAAAATATTCTTGTTGCAATTGATGGATCAAAACAAGCACATAATGCTTTCTTACAAGCACTGCAAACTGCCCGCACAAATCACGGACATATCTTCTTACTGACAGTTCTCGATATTTGGAACGAGGACTACCACTATGATTTTAAAAAGAGTGAAGAGCGTGATAATTATACTGATCGACTAGTTAAAAAAACACAAAATCAACTAAATGGTTTAAAAGAAGAAGCCGCAAACTATGGCTTCACTGATCTCGATATTCATATTCGCTTTGGCAATCCTAAGACGGTCATTGCCCATGACTTTACCATTGATCATGCCGTTGATCTCATTCTGCTAGGCCCAACTGGTAAGGGTGTTGTTGCCCGGGCTCTAGTTGGTTCAACGGCAAGTTACGTTGTCCGTTCTGCAAGCTGTGATGTTCTCATTTCACATTTTGGCAATTAGCTAAGGTGCTGTCAAGCAAAATTACTTGAAAGAAATCTATTGCAATCATGGTCGGATTATGCTAAATTTATTCAAGTAAGTGTTTAATGAATAACCTTAAAAAGTTTCGGTAAAGGAGGCAATCTCATGGCAAAAGACTTTTTAACCGGACAAGGTACTAACTTCGGTAACAAACGTTCGCATGCGTTGAACCATAGCCGGCGTAACTGGAAACCTAATTTACAAAAAGTACGTATTTTAGTAGATGGTAAACCAAAACGCGTTTGGGTATCTGCACGTACTTTGAAATCTGGTAAAGTAACTCGCGTTTAAGCGATTAAAAAAGAGTTGGGGGAAATCCCAACTCTTTTTTTATTGGCGTAAAATATTTAATTTGCTTCATCCGAACTTTGAATCACACAAACAACCCCACTGCGAAACGAAAAGGTTGCCGAACGTTTCGTGAATTGGTTGCTGGCGTACATAATTGGTTGTGCAACGTCAGCATCACGCAAGCGGTATTTAGTGTCATACAACGTGAGACCCTTTACTGCCGTCAACGGCCCGAAACCTAAATAATGCTTATCAGGATCGCTAACAATTGAATGGACCCCTGGATTAAAAAAGCGAAAATTATTTTGCTTATCCACTAATTTAATTCGTTCAATAAACGGCAAAAATCGTGCCTCCAAAAGCATAAACAGATTATCAAGAAAATGATCTAACCGTCCGCCCGTCGCGCCGTAGATTACCACTTGTTGTGCGTGAAATTCCTGTAAGGCGAGTACCAGGGCCAATTCAGTATCGGTATCATCTTTATCAGTAACTGCCGTTCGAATATCCGCCACTTGCGCCTGAACTTGATTAAATTCCCGGGGAGAAAGTGAATCATAATCCCCCACCGCAATTTCAGGGATGATCCCCAAACGTAACAGGCGTAAAGTTCCCCGATCAGCACTAAGCCACTTTCCGGGAATCGCTAAGGGATTTTCCGTCAACTCTTGCGGCCATAAATCAGTTGGCCCACCAACCAATAAATTAATCCGCGTCATAGATGGCCACATTATTTTTTAAAGTTTGCAAACGGACGGCAGGATCGGCGGCCTCGTAGATGTAAGAGCCAGCGACGAAAACATCGGCACCTGCGGCCGCGCAAGTCTTGATCGTTTCTGCATTAATACCGCCATCAACTTCAATGTCAAAGTGATATTTATCATTCGTTTGCCGTAATTGATCTAGGCGCTTAACTTTAGCCAGCATATCTGGTAAAAACTTTTGTCCGCCAAAACCAGGATTCACGGTCATGACCAGCACCTGATCAACTAGCGGGAAAACATTCTTAATCAATTCAAGCGGTGTTCCTGGGTTAACGACCACCCCGGCTTTTAGGCCGGCCTCTTTAGTCATTTGAATTGCCCGGTAATAATGGGGTGTACTTTCCACGTGAATGGTTAATAAATCAGCGCCAGCCTGCGCAAAGTCCTTGATGTAGTTTTCTGGGTGCTCAATCATTAAATGGCAGTCCAAGGTTAACTTGGTGACTGGACGTAAAGCAGCAACGACACTAGGGCCAAACGTAATGTTGGGGACAAAATGGCCATCCATCACGTCAACGTGCAAGTAATCGGCGCCAGCGTTTTCAACTAATTTCACATCACGTGCCAAATTTGCAAAATCAGCACTTAAAATTGAAGGTGCAATTTTCATCAATATTTTCCTCCCTTACCGTACTTAGGCTTTTCAGCTTTTTTTTCTTCACGAAATTGCAAGTAGTTTTCATAACGGCTTTTTAAAATTGTTCCTGCTTCAACCTGGCGTTTAACTTCACAGCCAGGTTCCTTATCGTGCTGACATTCACGAAACTTACATAGTGGTGCTGCCTGCATAAATTCTGGGAAAAGTCGGCCTAACTCCTCCAAATCAATTTCTGCTAAGTTTAGTGCCGAAAATCCTGGTGTATCAGCTACTAGGCCGCCAAATAAGGGTAACAATTCAACGTGGCGCGTGGTATGTTTCCCCCGGGAGAGGCTTTCAGAAACGGCCGCCGTTTTTAAATTTAAATCCGGTGATATGTGGTTCAACAAGGTTGATTTTCCAGCACCTGATTGTCCTGTAAAAACAGTCAACTTATCCTTAAAATGGGCTGTCAATTCGGCGACACTTGTTTTAGCGTACGGTTCTCTCGCCACTAAAGTTGGGTAACCTAACTGCCGGTAATAAGCCAGCGTTGTTTGTAATTCCTGATAACGCGCCGGCGAAAGTAAATCGGTTTTGGTCAAATATATAATTGGCTTAATACCGTTAGCCTCTAAAGTAATTAGAAAGCGGTCCAATAAATTACTTGAAAAATCAGGCTTCACCGCCGAGGTCACCACAACCGCCTGATCGATATTAGCAACTGGTGGACGCACTAACTGATTTTTTCGCGGTAAAAGTTCCAGAACGTAACCTTCATTTAAGTTGGTACTTTCAAAACGAACGTAATCACCGACAAGTGGCGTTAAACCACGCTTGCGAAAATTGCCCCGGCCTCGCGTTTGAAACGTTTGTTGATCAGCGTAAACATAATAAAAACCGCTTAACGCCTTGCGAATTTGTCCTGTGGCCAAACTGTAACCTCCCTTTATTTAAAAAAGAGGCCGTTTCCGACCCCTCACAGGTAAACGGATTGTACATCTAAAAAGCAGTTTCTCCACTTAATTAATACTTGCCCAATTACGGAGTAGAAATTAAACGCTCTTTAGATACTTTCTAGTTTACCAAAGTTTAACTTATTTCGTTACATTATTGTTTTCACTTACCGTAGTCCCATCCCGAACAACTCGGTACTGACCGCTAGCCTCAGGTTTCAGCGTAAATGGTAATTTAAAAGTTGTTGTTTTAGTCATAACTGATTGCTGGTATACCGTTCCAATGTCGTGTGCATCATCGCCAATATAAATAACAACCTGATTACTACTCCCAGTGCTTTTATCGTAAGGAACAGTGACTTTTTCGGTAAAGCTGATGTCATTTGCAGGTTTTTGGCCTCGCGAAATTGTTACGATTAACTGATCTCCTGGTTGAGCGTACTTACCAGCAACAGGCTTTTGGGCCATAACCGCACCGGAACGAACTGAGTCAGAAAAGGCCGTCTTAAGCGTTAAATCAAGTCCCATACTACTGGCGTATTCTTGTGCGCTAGCCTGTGACCAATTAATCAAATTACTTAACCCAAAAGCCCCCTGTCCAGCACTAACCGTCAGCCTAACCGTTGTTTTTTCTGGTACAACATGGCTGCCGGCGGTAACGTTTTGGGTCATCACCACACCCTTGGCTGTAGCAGTAGAAGCGGTCACTGTTTGCTTAACTCGAAAACCTTTTTTTCGTAACTCTTTTGCCGCCGCCGAATAGGATTGTCCTGTGTAATCAACTACCCGCACCTTCGCTTTTCCTTGGCTAATAACCAAGCTAACCCGACTATTTCGCTTTACGTGTCCCTTAGGTGTTGAACGAATCACCCTACCATTAGTGATTTTTTGATCAGTTTGCCGCGTTGTTCTGCCTAACTGTAAATTTTTAGCGGCCAATCTTTTTTGCGCCTGAGTTTGCGTTAGCCCGACAACGTTCGGAACTTGTGTACTCATCATTTCTTGGTAAGCATAAACACCGCCACCTAATAGAATTAAAATTATAATCGCCAACAAGGCTAGTAATAGCGGTGTTCGCCGCTTTTGTTTCTGTTGCTGTAAAGCCGCCTTAGTTGCCGAATTATCGACTGGTTTCTTTTCTTCAGTATGATGTTTCGCTGTGTACGTCGTGACGTCACCCTCATCTTTGGGCAACCGATCGTTCAACTGTGAAATCGGCGTGATCACTTTTGTTTCCTCTTGATCAATTTCAGGCTTAAACTTCGCTTCAGCCGCCCGATCTACATTCAAACTTGTTTTCAAATCAGCAGCCATTTCGGAAACGTCCGCGTAGCGTTCTATTGGAACTTTGGCCGTCGCCTTCAAGACAACATTCTCTAGTGATTGGGGAATATTATGATCAAATTCGCGAACGGAGGGAATTTGATTTTGAAAATGTTTTAAGGCGATACTGACAGCAGTTTCACCCTCGAAAGGAACCTTACTGGTTAACATTTCGTACAAAATAATGCCCAATGAATAAATATCGGAACGCTTGGTTGCAATACTGCCCCGAGCCTGTTCAGGTGACAAATAGTGAACCGAACCCAGCATTGAATTAGTCTGAGTAATTGAATTCTCCGACAAGGCCACCGCAATTCCAAAATCCGTAATTTTCACTTGACCGGTTTCATCAACTAAAATATTTTGCGGCTTTAAGTCACGGTGAATTATCCCGTGGGCGTGAGCCTCACCAACCGCGGCCAAAATGGCTAACATCATTTTAATGACCTGGGGGTAAGCGATGGGAAAATTACGGGCAATGTAGCGTTTTAAGTCGGTTCCTTTAACGTATTCCATTACGATATACTGCATGCCACTATCTTCGCCAACGTCGTAAACCTCAACGATATTCGGGTGAACTAACTCAGTTGACGCTAATTCTTCCCGTTGAAAACGACGAATTGTGTCAGGATCGTTCTGCAAATCTAAACGCAGAATTTTAATGGCGACATCGCGATCAAGAATTAAATCCCGCGCCAAATAAACGTTAGCCATCCCGCCTTCACCAATTGGCTTACGGATCTCGTAACGACCATCTATTTTATAGCCATCTTCCATCATCGGCTCTTCACCTCACGATCCTCAAAGAGTAGCAAGGCAGTAATATTATCTAATCCACCGGCCGCGTTCGCCTGTTTAATCAACTGATCACATTTTGCTTGTAGGCTAAGCTCACTTGCCAATACCGCCGTAATTTCATCATCACTGACCATGTTAGTCAGACCATCAGAACAGAGCAAAATATAATCACCGTACTGTGACTGCCGAACAGTCACATCCGCATCGGCCTCCGCAGAAACACCTAACGTTCGGGTAATAATATTTTTTTGCGGGTGATGGCGGGCGGCTTCTTTACTAATTTCCCCGTGCTTAACTAACTCATTAACCAAAGAATGATCTTCAGTCAATTGAGCTAACTTGCCGTTTCGGTATAAATAAGCACGACTATCCCCAATGTTGGCAATAATATATTCATTTTGAAAGTAAATAACGGCAACAAAAGTAGTTCCCATACCACTAAGATCAACGTACTGCTGGGATTTTGTTAAGATATGTTGATTTTCTTTTTGTAACTCCGTGACTAACCAAGAAACGATTGGTTCAACTTTTTTAAAGGTTGTTTGTTCAAAATCATATCCAATATGTAAAACGGCCATTGCCGAAGCAACGTCACCGCCTAAATGACCACCCATACCATCCGCAACAATCGCAAAATGAACGCCGGAGCGATTTTGATAAACACTGACATAATCCTCATTATTTGGTCGTTTTTGACCCACATCCGTCCGATAGGCAAACTTCATGAAAACTACCTCGTTTTTCGCTGTAGACAGCAGATAAAGAAACCATCCGTTCGGTAATCGTCTGGATAAAGCTTCATATATGGTTCCGTTTCAACCGTTAAGTCATAATCAGTTTTAACCGGAATTAAGTCAAATTCTGGGTGCTGCTGTCTAAATTTTTCAATAACCTGCTGATTTTCTTCATCAACAATTGTACACGTACTGTAGGTCAAAATACCACCGATTTTTACCTTCTTGGCAACACTATTTAAAATAGCCAATTGAATCTTTTTAAGGTTCTGTAAGTCGGCCTCACTACGAGCATACTTAATTTCAGGTTTACGCCGCAACAAGCCAAGCCCAGAACAAGGTGCATCAACCAAAATCCGATCAAACTGCTCATCAGCAAATTTACTGTGTACATCCCGCGCATCCATTGCCTGGGCCGAAACAACATCAGAAACGTGCAACCGATTAGCATTTTCTTCAATCAAACGAACCTTATTAGCGTGTAAATCCAAAGCAGTCACGTGAACGCCCGCCCCAGCATTTAGATAAGTTGCAATATGTGTGGTTTTCCCACCAGGCGCTGCACAAGCATCTAGAACTTGTTGATTCGGTTTAAGTTGCATACTAGCTGCCACCAACATGGAACTTTCGTCCTGTACTGTATACTGGCCAGCCTCAAAAGCGGCCGTCCCAGCAAAGAAACCACCTTGACTCACCAAACCAACGGGGGTTAAATGGCTTGGCTCTACCTGTAGATCAACCTCCGCCAATTCAGTTTGTAATTTTTCGGCGTTAGTCACCCGCGTATTAACCCGAATTGACGCTGTTGGTGGTTCGTTAATGTGTTCCAAAATTGCCAAGGTCTTCGCCTGGCCTAATTCCGTTTGTAGCTTCTTAACTAGCCAGACCGGCAAACTATATTTGATACTCATTTGTTCGTCAGCATCCGCTATTTCCGTAAGATCACGCAAACCAGTTCGTTGAATATTACGTAAAATGGCCGTCACCAAACCAGCAGTTCCCTGATTTCCACGATTTTTAGCAATTTCGGTTGCTTCATAAAAAATAGCCCGGTTAGGAATTTTATCTAGATAAGTCATTTGGTAAACGGAAAGCCGTAATACCTGCCGTACCCAGTGTTCTAACTGCTGTGGCTTTTTTATAAATGGTGCTAACCAATAATCTAAAGTTAGCCGGTGTTGAATAACCCCGTAAACTATATTAGTCAGTAAACCCGCATCACTTGAATTCAGGCGTACTCGATCAAGCACTTGATCGAGGGCAATATTTGCGTAACTACCCTCTTTTTCAACTCGCTCTAAGATATCCACTGCTAAATAACGTGGTGTTTGCTTTAATTTATTTGCCATCGAATAATTGTTGTCCTTCCTTAATACCATGCCCAATACCGTTTAAAAAGGCCGTTATTGGCATTCGTGCTTTACCTGCTGGCTGAATTTCATTAACGGCAAAGACACTTCCCGCCCCAGCAGCAAGCGTTAATTGGTGCTTTGTCACTGTAACAACACTTCCTGGTGCCTGGGTCGTTTTTTCTGCTAAAGGTGCCACCGACCATAATTTAGTTCGCTTACCTAACATCATAACATAAGCACCTGGTTCTGGACGCAAGGCCCGAACTTGGCAATCAATTTGGTGCGCCGTATTTTCTAAATTAATTTCTTCTTGCTCTGGTTTGATGTTTGGGGCAAAGGTTACTTTAGCAGAATCTTGAACTTGCGGCGTTATCTTCCCGGCCAGGAAATCTGGTAACGTCGTACGTAAAAGCCGTTCGCCCACTACACTAAGTTTGGCAAACAAACTACCACTATCATCCGTGGCTTCAATTGGTAAACGTTCCTGGCGTAAAATATCACCTGCATCCATCTTCATCACCATCTTCATAATGGTCACGCCGGTTTCTTTTTCACCGTTTAAAAGTGAATACTGAATCGGAGCACCACCGCGATATTTTGGTAACAACGAGGCGTGCACATTTAAGGCCGCAATTTTTGGTGCCGCAAGCACACTCTTAGGTAAAAATTGACCAAAAGCGGCCGTAAC
This sequence comes from Loigolactobacillus backii, assembly GCF_003946275.1. Taxonomy (GTDB): domain Bacteria; phylum Bacillota; class Bacilli; order Lactobacillales; family Lactobacillaceae; genus Loigolactobacillus; species Loigolactobacillus backii. Next base: position 26,461 of record NZ_RHNQ01000018.1, on the reverse strand, counting down.
AATCAAATCTGGTGCCAGGTCAATAATTCGTTGTGCCTCGGGGCTACCGCTTAATTTTTCCGGCTGCAGTACCTCTAATTGATGTTCCAAAGCAACTCGTTTTACCGGGGATGGTGTCAGTACATGCTTCCGACCAACTGGGCGATCTGGTTGCGTGACAACGGCCAAAACTGCGTAACCTTGTTTTAGCAAACTTTCTAAAATTGGAGCCGAAAATTCTGGAGTACCCATAAATACAATTGACGTCAAATTTAACTCCTCCTTAATTCTTCAATGTTAATCTACACTTCACCCGGAAGTTTGTTCGTATGATCCGCTTTGCCATACTTCTTTTTAAATAAAACTCAGCGGCTCACGATCGATTGAGATCTGAATTCCCTTTTTGGTTTCCTGATTGTCTTGCATTATTTTTGTTAATTCAGCGTTTAGGTTGGGTTCATTTTTATATTTGATCACCATTTGGTAGTAATAACGCCGGTTAACTCGTGCAATGGCCCGTGGTGTTGGGCCTAAAATAATCGCTTTTTTGGATAAAACTGGTTTTAATTGATTCATTAATTGAAAAATTTTCTTTGCGGCCAAATTTTCTTCTTCATGGCTGGCCGTTAGCAAAATAGTGAAATAATAAGGCGGGTAATTGCCTTGATGCCGTAACGTCATTTCTCGCTTGTAAAAACCTTCGTAGTCATGATGCCGGGCCAATTGAATAGCGTAGTGTTCCGGATTATAAGTCTGTACAACTACTTCACCCTTCTTATCGGCCCGCCCAGCACGACCGCTGACCTGGGTTAATAACTGGAAAGTTCGTTCACTGGCCCGAAAATCAGGCAGACCCAAAGCCGTATCCGCATTTAAGACTCCAACTAAAGTGACATCAGGAAAATCAAGCCCTTTAGCGATCATCTGTGTTCCAAGTAAAATATCGGCATCATGCTGGCCAAACTGATTTAAGATTTTTTCATGGGCACCCTTGCGCCGAGTTGTGTCAATATCCATTCGTAAGATGCGGGCAGTTGGTAATAGTTCCTTTAGCTCCGCTTCAACTTTTTGGGTGCCGGTACCATAATAACGTATTTTATGACTGTGACAGTTTGCGCACACCTTGGGGATTGCTTCTTCGTGCCCACAATAATGGCATTTCATTGAATGGGTATCCATGTGTAACGTTAATGAAATATCACAATTAGGACATTTCAAAACAAAACCACAATCCCGGCACATCACGAATGACGAAAAGCCACGGCGATTAAGCATCAAAACACTTTGTTCATGTCTAATCAGCCGTTGCCGAATTTGCGTCAACATTAACTCAGAAAAATTACCTTCAGTTGTCTTCTTCAATTCATTTTTCATATCAACAACGGTTACTTCTGGCATAGGCCGATCATTCACTCGGTGTTTCAGGCGAATTAAGTGGTAAACGCCCTTTTGTGCACGCGCCCGGGATTCCAATGAAGGCGTTGCACTGCCTAAAATCACAGGGCAATTGTGATACTTGGCCCGCCATAAGGCCACATCCCGGGCATTGTACCGGGGCATATCATCTTGTTTATAACTTGTCTCATGTTCTTCGTCCATAATAATTACACCTAAATGACTTAACGGTGCAAAAACAGCCGATCGTGCTCCTACAACCACTTGGGCCTCTTGGCGCTCAATTCGGCGCCATTCATCGTAGCGCTCACCAGTCGACAAACCACTATGCAACATTGCCACTCGCTCACCAAAGCGGCCCTTAACGCGATTAACCATTTGGGGCGTTAAGGCAATTTCTGGAACTAACATTAACGCCGTTTTACCAAGCTTTAGCGCATCCTGAATCACTTGCAAATAGATTTCAGTTTTGCCACTCCCAGTTACACCTTCAACTAAGTAAACCTCGTTTTGGCTTTCTTTAACCGCTTGACTAATTTGTGTGACGGCGGCCGCTTGTTCTGCAGTTAAAACTCGTGGCCGTGTGTGTTCAACTGTATGGCCAGCGTAGGGATCACGGTATTGCTCAATCGCAACCTCCTTGAACCAGCCTTTCTTTGCTGCTGTCCGTAATGTCTCGCGTGATACCGCAACAGCCGCCAACACTTGCTGGTAGGCAATTGCCTCCGTTTGGCCTGCAACTGAGGTCAAATAAGCCAACAATAAAGCCTGCTTTTTGGCAGACTTGGTTAAATTGGCTTTTAATGCTTCACATTCGGCCACTGATTTAGTTGGCAACAATCCTTTAAGCATTTTTTTATGCGCACGATTATTAACGTGGTAAACAATTTCAACTTGCTGCTCTTTTTGTAACTGTAATAATTTATGGGCCGAAGTTAAATTAGTTGCCTCTGAAAAAGGAATTTCTTGTTTACCTTGAAATAATTCAGTCGCTAATTTAGGGTCAGCAGTTGGTTCCAGGCGAACCGTTTTTTCGTAGCTAGCCTTCATGACACTTGGCAACATGGTTTGTAAACAACTAATCCAAAAAGCAAACGTTGATTGGGCCAACCACTGCGACAATTGTAGTAATTCATGGTTGAGCACTGGCCGCAAATCAACTACCGCAACGATTTCTTTTAAAGTACCTTCAAAAGAACTTTGATCGGTAATCGCAACAACGAAACCTTGCAACTGACGTTTACCGAAAGGAACGACAACTCGCATTCCGGGACTGATTTGCTTGGTTAAACTAGCTGGAATTGCGTAATCAAAAGGTCGATTAGTCTGCATTGTCGGAACATCCACAATTACCTCTGCTATTTGCGTCACCATTGGCCCTCCTCTCGTTTAGATCTAATTTAACTTCAAATCTTCTACTGCTTGTGCCAAAATCTCCCGGGCAATAACATGTTTATCTGCTAACGGCAAATCAAGCGGCCCTTGATTTGGTCGGAAAATAGTCACTTTATTCGTACTAACGTTAAAACCTGCATTACGATTGGAAACATCGTTGGCAACGATCATATTTGCTTTTTTGGCAGTTAATTTTCCTTGGGCATATTCAGCAATATTCTGCGTTTCTGCAGCAAAACCAATTAAGTATTGTTGTTGTTTATTCTGCCCAAGTGTCGCCAAAATATCCGGCGTTTTTTCTAATTCTAAAGTTAAAGTTACCGCCGTTTTCTTTATTTTTTCTTTAGCAACCTGTTTAGGCCGATAATCCGAAACGGCTGCGGCCATAATAACAATTGCGGCCGTTTTAAACTGTGCCTGAACCGCCTGACTCATTTGTGCCGCAGTTTCCACCGAAATAAGCATTATTCCAGTTGGTGCACTTAGATTTGTCTTTGCACTAATTAAGATTACTTCAGCCCCCAGATCACGCGCAGCTTCCGCCAAGGCATAACCCATTTTACCGGATGAATCATTCCCAATAAAACGAACTGGATCTAACCGTTCACGGGTCCCTCCAGCCGTAATAATAACTTTTTTACCCTGCAATGGTAATTGTTGTGGATTAGATTTATGCGCAACGTAGTCCGCAATTTCATGCGGCTCTGGCAAGCGTCCCTTACCAGAGTAACCTTCAGCAAGAAAACCGACGGCTGGATCAATCACATCAAACCCATCCTGCTGCAATTGGGCCAAATTACGGGCTACCGCCGAATTTGCCAACATATGCACGTTCATTGCTGGTGCAATATATTTTGGCGCAACCGTAGCCAATAATGCAGTTGTTACAAAATCGTCCGCAATCCCATTGGCTAATTTACCAATAACATCTGCTGTAGCCGGTGCAATGATCGCGATATCCGTCCAATCAGCCAAAGCAATATGAGCCACCTCAGCCGCATCTTCTTGTTTAAAACGATCCGTATAAACAACGTGTTTACTCAACACTTGAAAGGTGAGTGGAGTTACAAAAGCGGTTGCTCCCTCGGTTTCGGCCACACGAACTTCTGCGCCACGGCGAATTAATTCTCGCACTAAAGAAGCCGCCTTATAAGCTGCAATTCCACCGGTAACGTATAACGCAATATGTTTTCCTGCTAACAATTGTAGTTCCTCCACTTCTTCATCGATCAACTTAGACTACGTTTAGGTTAGTTTTTCCTTGTTTAGTGCAAGCGTGTTTGAAAAAAACGTTTGCTAGTATCTTCTGAACTAATTTAGTGTAAACCCGTGAAAAAAACTGCCTACAGTTACCTGGTTTCAACTTGGCGAGTTTTGCCATAGTTGAATGGACAACAAATGGCACAGTAAGCTGGTTAGCGTTTTGAGCCGCGACTCGGACCTTATTTTTTCTTAGTCCGATCGACAACGTCAGCGAAGCTAGTAATAAGTCTCAATTGCGAAATAGAATCTGAACGCTTTTTCAAAGACTCCCAAATTCCACTGCCTATAATTGTAGCAGAAAACAACTAAAATAGCTTTGCGCCTGCCACAAAAAAAGGACAGGAATTTTCCTGACCTTCAAGTTGATATTAATTATTTATCGTGCTTATTTTCTTCGTCAATTGCTTCTGCTTCCCGTTCAGTCATTTGTGAAGCCGGATCAATGATAACGTCACCTTCGGCAATTTCTTCTAAGGCTTGGCCCACCGTTTGTGGTGACCGATATTCCGGTAGCATCTTTAAAGCACCAGCTTCAATTTCATGGGCACGCTTAGCCGCTAAAACTGCCAACGAATAACGTGAATCAACTTTTTCCAATAATTTATCAATTGAGGGATATAAAATCATTTTTCAACCGCTCCAATCATTTTTTCATATTGCGTCATAACTCGTTTTACACGCAAATGTTCACTTTCAATAATATTCTCAATTCGTTTAACCGCAAGGAAAACTCGGTCGTTAACTACGGCATAATCGTATTGCTGCATCATTTTAATCTCTTCCACAGCCTTAACCATCCGTTTATTAATTGTTTGGCTATCTTCAGAGCCACGTCCCTTAATTCGTTCTTTGAGAGAAGATAAATCAGGTGGTGTTAGGAAAATAAAAACACCGTCTGGACATTTTTCACGAACCTGCATTGCACCGTTGACTTCAATTTCTAAAAAAACATCCTTACCAGAGTCCAACGTTTGATTAACGTACTTCAACGGTGTCCCGTAATAATGATCGACGTATTGAGCATACTCGAGCATGCCGTCAGTCGCAATCTCGTGTTTAAACTCCTGCTCACTACGAAAATAATAGTCCACGCCATCAACTTCTCCAGGTCGTGGCTTTCGGGTTGTCATCGACACTGAGTAGACAAAATCTCGTTTCTTATTATCACGAAACATTGCCTTACGAACAGTTCCTTTACCAACGCCCGATGGCCCAGACAGCACAATTAACATTCCACGCGTTGCCATTAGCTTACTTCTCCTTCTTCCTTAAACGTATTAAATTTCATTTTGCACTTTTTTTCAACTTTTTTCAAGTTATTCATTAACCATACCAACAAGGATTTCACGTAAAGATGCCACTTCGTCGTTAGTTAAAGTAATGCCCTTGCCCATTTTTGCGTGGTCAGGTGCCCAATCGCGCAAATCAAACTTGGGTGGCCGACCATTCCAACTAATTAAATTAAGTTCTTTCGTCCAACCACTTTTATTGCTACTTAGGGTGCCAATCGTTTCTTCAATTTCAAAATTAATTTGGTTAGCCAATTTACGGTGCCTCCCAGAATTTTATTGAGATAAGTTTAACATGCTTCAAAGCCTGGCGTCACTATAAAACACAATTAAATTATAAAGAGCAGTTGCTTTTTTTGAACATTTGTTCGTATAATGATGATACAAACAAACGTTCGGAGGCAATTAAAATGGAAATAAAACAAGTTAGATTAAGGGCTTTAGGTTCGCGGATTCAAACTTCCTACAATAAGTTGCTAACCCCTGAGGATCAATTAAACTTAGCCGCAAAACCGCAAATGCCTCTCTTTCAAATCAACTACTACTTAAAACAAGTCCTCACGCGCAAACAACTAGTCACCGTCCAGTTTAATGATTTTGATCACGGTGGTCAGGCGGCCATGACGGGTTACTTTAATCAGCGCGGTCACATTACATTTTTTACTAGCCTCGATCAAAAATTAATTCATTTAGTTACTGCTAATGCCATTCGCTATATCGAACTCGCTTAAATTACGATTGCAGCAGAGATTGTTACAATAATTGAAGTACAAGCTTAGCCTAAGTTTACAGCTAACCTGTAGTTCAATTATTGTTAGCAACCTCTTTTTTTGATTTAATTTGAAGTGATCGCAATCTAATCACAATTTTACTCAGTTGTGCGCTGAATAACCTTACTTTTCTCAGTCTCCGCTAATTCTAAAAGCTCCTTTGCGTGCTCAAGAGTTAACTTAGTAACGGTTGTCCCCGCTAGCATCCTGGCTAATTCATCAACCCGCGAATTTAGGGTTAGTGCCGCAACGGTTGTTTTCGTTCGTTTACCCACGATTTGTTTTTGAATAAAGAAATGATGATCACTCATAGCCGCCACTTGTGGTAAGTGTGTAATGCAAAGCACCTGTGAAAAACGGGCAATGCCACTAATCTTATCCGCAATTGCTTGGGCCACACGACCGCTAACCCCTGTATCAACTTCATCAAAAACGATACTGGTAATTCCCTGACTACGAGTAAAGATTGTTTTCAGCGCCAACATCATCCGGGACAATTCACCACCAGAAGCAATTTTTGCAAGTGGCCGAGCAGTTTCTCCTGGATTAGTTTGAATGTAGAATTCAACATCATCCAAACCTGTCGCGTAGAAATGCGTGCCTGATTGTGGTTTAAAAACAACGGAGAAAACTGTTTTTTCCATATAAAGCTCCCGTAATTGCTGGTGAATGGCCTGAGCTAACTGTTTTGCACCTTTTTTTCGAATTTTAGTAAGTTGCTCACCAATCGTTAGCAATTTATCTTTAGCAGCCGCCACATCCGCTTCTAATTGACCCTCATCATTTTCGGTGGCTTCCATTTGTTGCAACTCTTGTTTAATTTTATGGTAGTAATGCAATATTTGCGTCGTACTGTCACCATATTTATGTTTTAGCTGTTCAATCACCTCTAGCCGCTTTTCAATTTCATCAAGGCGACCTTCATCCCAATCCAATAAATCGGTCTGTTTTAAAATATCTGATGAAACGTCCTGCAGCGTATAGTAGGCCGTTTGCACACTTTCCGCTAAAGACTTGTAGTTATCATCAAAGTCAGCAATTTGCTGTAAGTCGGTCATGGCGGCGCCAATGTGATCCAGCGTTTCTGCCTCATCGCTACTAATTGCATCGTAACTATGCTGAAGCGCGTCATTAATTTGTTGAAAATTACTAAGGTGATCTTTTTCTTTAGTTAGCGTAATTTCTTCGTTTTCTTTTAATTGTGCTGCCTCGATTTCATTAACTTGAAAACGCAACATATCCAGTCGCTGGGCCCACTCTTTTTCATTGGCCAGACGTTGCTGGTAGGCGCGATTTAACTGTTGATAAGTTTGATAGGCCGCTTCGTAACGCGTTCGTACTGGTACAACTTCCTGTTTGCTAAATTCATCTAACAAACCAAGGTGCTTTTCAGCGTGCATCAATTCTTGATGCTCGTTTTGACCGTGAATATCAACGATAGTTTCACCAATCTCTTTTAGGGTAGCCGTGTTAACTAGCTGACCGTTAATTCGACAAACATTACGACCACTGCGGTGTAAATCACGTTGTAACAAAACATCTTGATCATGATGTTCGATACCGTACTTATCGAGTAACGAGAAGGTTAACGCAGTAGACGGTAAATGAAACTGGCCCTGAAGCCGAGCCTTGCTGGCGCCAGTTCGAATAAATTCTTGTGAACCGCGCCCACCCGCCAGTAAACCAACCGCATCTATAATAATAGATTTACCGGCCCCGGTTTCACCAGTTAGTACGGTCATGCCAGAATCAAATTCAATATTTAATTTTTCAATAATTGCAAAATCACGAATTGCTAATTCTTGTAACACATGAACACTCCTCAATTTAAAAATAAAGAACTTGCCTATTGTTCAAGCAAGTCCAAAAGTGTCTGGTATAAATGTTGCGCATCATCAGCCGACTTGGCAATAATAAGAACAGTATCGTCACCGCCAATTGTCCCAAAAGCACCGTCAAAATTCATTTGGTCAATTAAAGTCGCAATTGCTGTGCCATTACCTGGTAGAGCCTTTAAAACGATAAAATAATCCTGAACGTCCAAAGAAACATAAGCATCATAAAGCGTTCGTTTAAGCTTCTTTTCCGTGTCCATTGCTTGTTGCGCCGGCAAACTATAACGATAGCCGCCGCTGGGTGACGGTACCTTGACTAACTGCATATCCTTGATGTCCCGGGAAATTGTCGCCTGGGTCACCTTAATGTCAGCGTGATCTAACAGCGCAACCAAATCTTCTTGCTTCTCAACATCATGTTCATCGAGTAACTGTCTAATAATTCGTTGCCGTTCTACTTTACGCAATCCATCACCCTCTTAATCCGCAAGTTTTTTCTTAATGATAGCGTATTTTTAAAAGGAGATAAAGTAAAAGTTACGCTTTTGCACCGTTAAGTGCCTGGTAGGCCGCCTTAAGCGTTTCATCAATTGAAACATTTGCCGCAATTTGGCCTTCTTCACTATCGGCCAACTGTAAATGCGTGATAAATTCAATATTTCCTTCACCACCGCGTTCGCCGCCTTTAATTGGTGAAAAATCTAAGTTCAGCACATTATAATGATGGCTGGCCGCAAAAGTTAGGATAGTTTCTAAAACTTGTTGGTGGACTTTACGATCACGAACAATCCCACCTTTACCAACATTTTTGGGACCAGCCTCAAATTGTGGCTTAATCAACGCAACAACATCGCCTTGTGGGGCCAAAATAGTTGCTAAATTTGGTAAAATTAGCCGCAAAGAAATAAATGAAACATCAATCGACGAAAAATTAGGTTGACCAGCAGTAAAATCTACTGGCTTACTGTACCTAAAATTGGTTTGTTCCATTACAACAACTCGCGGATCCTCCCGCAGTTTCCATACCAATTGATTGGTCCCTACATCAAGCGCATAACTCATCTTAGCCCCATTTTGTAAGACAACGTCTGTAAAGCCACCGGTTGACGAACCGATATCCAAAACGATTTTATCAGTGACATCTAACTTAAAAACTTTTAATGCTTTGGCCAATTTTAAGCCACCACGACTGACGTACGGTAAGTGTTTGCCTTTAAGGTGTAACACCGCGTCGGCCGCAATTTTACTACCTGGTTTATCGTAACGTTGATCATTTTTATCGTATACTTCACCGGCCATTACCGCACGCTTGGCCTGTTCACGAGAATCAAATAGCCCTTGCTGTGTCAATAAAACATCAATCCGCTCTTTTTTCAAACTATTCCCTCATTTTTCCAAATAATCAGCAAAATCTTCAAATAATGTTATGTCGGTTGACGCAACTAATGGATCAAGTGCCAACCTAGTAGCTGCAATGGCCTTATTAAATGAGTCTTTGGCGCCGGCCAATCCTAATAATCCAGGATAAGTATTCTTGTGGGCAGCCTCATCTTGATGAACTGGCTTACCTAATTCCTCAGCCGTACTTGTGACATCCAGAATGTCATCTCTGATTTGAAAAGCTAAACCAAGATTGACAGCATATTTAGTTAAGGCAGCACGCCGGTAATCTTGAACACCTGCAATATCGGCACCCATTAAGATGCTTGCCTTGATCAATGCTCCCGTTTTCTTTTCATGTAATGCTTGTAGTTGCGGTAACGTTAATTGCCGCGCTTCACCAGCGATATCTTCACTTTGGCCCGCCACCATTTTGGCAGGCCCGGCACCTAACGCTAATTCATGCACTAAAGCAACCTTGACCTCAGCCGCTAACTGGCAATCGCTTAACCACTGAAAAGCCAAGGTTAAGAGACCATCACCGGCCAAAATAGCCTGTGCTTCCCCGAATTTGACGTGATTAGTCGGTTTGCCACGACGGAGATCATCGTTGTCCATTGCTGGTAGATCATCATGAATCAATGAGTATGTATGCACTAATTCAATTGCAGCCGCCGCCTGTAAACTTTGTGGTATTTGACCCGGCAAAAAAGTTTGCACGGTTGCCAAAAGTAAAAGTGGTCGTAATCGCTTACCACCAGCCATTACTGAATATGCCATTGCACTTTGCAGCGTCTCATCTGGCACATCATGCTGGATTTTCATGGTTAATAGACTATCCAATGCAGGCACCATTTCTGTTGTCAAACGAGTTAGTTTAGTCGTCATTTTTATCGTCTGTCCCTTCAGGCCCCTCAAAAGGTACTTCCTGATTATCTTCATTCATCATTTTTGTCAACGTCTTCTCGGCGTGGTCTAAAGTATCCTGTAGGTTTTTACTTAACGTAACACCCTTTTGAAATTCGCTCAACGCTTCTTCTAATGGAACGTCACCTTTTTCCAGATTCGTGACAATCTCATTTAATTGGGTGAGATTATCCTCAAATGATGGTTGTTCTTTAGCCATTGTCTTCCTCCTTTTGCTCATTTAATGTGACCTTCTTAATCGTTGCCATCACAGTTGCGTCCAACACGTGTAACGTAACGTCGTTGGCCGGTTTAAAATCGGTCGCACGTTTTAAAACATTTCCCTGGTCATCAGTTACGTAGCTGTAACCCCGCTGCATAATTTTTAAAGGACTTAAATAATCAAGCGATTGAATTTGTTGCTGTAAAAGCTGCCGTTTTTTCTGAAAATAACGCTGACCAGCATCCGTTAACTGTTGTTGCTGCCGTTGTAGATTTTCTTGGGCCAACTGAATCATTCGTAAAGGTGTTTGCTGCTTCAAGCGTGTTTTTAAAATAGCGACCTGCTGATTTTGTTTTAAATACGTTTGCTGAAACCCACTTGTCAGCTGTTGTTTTAAACTATCAACTCGTTGACTGTACCCATCATAAAGCCGATTGGGCTGCCGAAAAACGTAAGATTGCCGCAAACGTTCTAATTGCTTTTTAGCGACGGCTAGTTTAGCCTGTAGAGCTTGAAATAAACGGATTCGTTGCTGCTGCAATTTCAATACTTCATCACTGAGTACCGGAACGGCTAATTCAGCAGCGGCCGTTGGTGTTGCCGCACGTACATCAGCAACCAAATCAGCAATCGTTGTGTCAGTTTCGTGACCAACTGAAGAAATAATGGGCACTTGACTAGCAAAAATTGCACGAGCTACTTTTTCTTCATTAAAAGGCCACAAATCTTCAATCGAACCCCCACCACGACCAACGATTAACGTATCAAAATTGCCAATTCGATTAACCTGCTGAATTTTAGCGGTAATATCACTGGCCGCCTCAGTTCCTTGAACCAGCGTTGGAAATAAAATAAGTTGTGCAATTGGGTAGCGCCGTCTAGTTGTGGTAATAATATCACGAATAACCGCACCACTTGGACTCGTAATAACTGCAATTCGTTTTGGAAAACGGACTAACGGTTTTTTAGGTGCCGCAAATAGCCCTTCTTGAGTCAACTTCTTTTTTAATTGTTCATAAGCCTGATAAAGCGCCCCAACACCATCGGGTTCCATCCGTTCAACGTAGATCTGATAACTTCCAGACGGCTCGTATAATGAAATGCGTCCGACAACCAAAACCTTCATCCCTTCTTCAGGGGTAAATTTCACTTTATTGAAGGCAGAACGAAACATAATTGCACTAATCTTAGCGTGATCATCTTTCAAAGAAAAATACTGGTGGGCGTTGGGACGTAAACGAAAGTTAGAAATTTCACCGGTTAAATAAACGCGATCTAAATAGGGATCACTATCAAATTTGCGCTTTAAATATTTAGTTAATGCTGTAACTGATAAATAATCAGTTTGCGTTGCCATTTAAGCCACACCCTTTGTTAATTTCACAATTTGGTACATCAACATCGTGATTGTCATCGGCCCAACACCACCGGGAACCGGCGTAATCGCACTGGCTACCTGGCTAGCCTCTTGATAGGAAACGTCGCCCACTAATTTACCGGCTGCCGTTCGGTTCATACCTACGTCAATAACGGTTGCACCAGGCTTGATGGCATCCCCATGAATAAAATTGGCCTTACCAGCCGCAACTACCAAAACATCTGCTTGCTTCGTTAAAGCACTTAAATTAGTCGTGTAACTGTGGGCAACGGTCACGGTCGCGTTTTGATTCATTAATAAAGCCGCCATTGGTCGACCAACAATCACACTTCGACCAATAACAACCGCATTTTTACCTGCCAGCGGTATTTGATAATGCGCCAATAATTTCATGACGCCATAGGGTGTATTCGGAATATTTCTAGGCGTCCCCGCAAATAATTGGCCCAAATTAATCGGGTGAAACCCATCCACATCTTTGGCCGGATTGATTGCCTCTAAAATATGTTGCTGATTAATCTGTTTGGGTAAAGGCATTTCAACTAGAATTGCGTTAATCTTTGGATCCTGATTTAACTCGGCCAATACCTTAAGCACTGCCGCCTCAGTCGCCGTTTCAGCCAGAGCTTTAACAAGCACTCTAATTCCTAATTTTTTTGCGCGGCGTTGCTTACTACGTAGATAAACGTGGCTAGCCGGATCATCACCCACAATAACAACGGCCAAACACGGAACTACTCCCTGCTGTTTTAGTTGAGCTACCTCCAGTGTTAAATCGGCCATAATCTCCCCAGATACGGCTTTACCATCTATTACAGTTGCCAAAAAACCACCCTTTTCATTAAAAACTAATCAACGGCCCATAATTTATGTAAGCTAGACAAAAAAACAGTTTGTCATTTTACACCCAATCTACATTTAAATAATTGCAGAAAACTGGGATTCACTAAGGCTAAACTGCTTTTTTGGTCCATTGTAAAATTAATTATTCGGTGTTGCCTGTTCACGTAAAATAGCCGATAAAACACCATTAATAAAACGACGTGAACGTTCATCATTGTATTTACGAGCCAACTCTAAAGCTTCATTGACGGCAACCCGTGCCGGAACATCTTCCACATTAGTAATCTCAAAAATGGCAATCCGTAATATAACCAAATCTGTTTTAGCAATCCGTTTAATCGACCAATTTTTACTTAAATGTACAGCAATCTGTTCATCTAATACTTCCGTACTATTGGACACGCCAGTTACTAGGCTTTGTAAATATGCTGGGATCACTGATTCTTCAGTAACTGAGTCAACTGGCGCTAATAATGAATTCATTAAGGCCGTTTGATCAACTTCTGGATTAGCATCAATTGCAAAAAGCGTTTGAAAAGCTAATTCCCGAATTTTATGCCGTGTAATTGTCACTTATTATCACCATTTTCATCATCATCGTCCGCAAATAGGTTGTTAGGATCAACAGTTGTTGCCAATTTTTCCGGAATAACCCCCACCACATGAATATTAACCTCTACTAATGAAAGATCCGTCATAAATAACAATTGTTCTTTAATTCGATCCTGCATTTTTAAAGCGACCTGAGGTACCGAAACACCATAATTTAAATAAACGTAAACTTCGGCCTTGATTTTACCGTCAGAAACGCTTAGTTTAACGCCCTTACCACGATTTTCCCGACCAAATAACGCGTTAATACTTGAGGCAAGTGTTCCCCGCATTTGATAAACACCCTTCACTTCACGGGCCGCAATTCCTAAAATAATCTCGATTACTTCTGGTGCAATTTCAATTTTTCCAAGGGAAGGTTGTTCCTTTGAATCCAAAACAATATTGTTGTCTTCAGCCATATTCTGAACCTCCTCAATTCTATCAGGGTTATTTTGTGTCACCACAAAATCTTATTTTCGGAGGATGACCATTCTCCTTGCATAATAAATTATGCACTCGAAACATGGCCTCCTCAATTTTCTAAGGTTTGTTTTGTATACTGTGATCGTCATTATACGTAATCAACGGCTGAAAATCTTTTATTGTCCCCTAATTACGCAACAATCGTTCTTCTACAACAAACTAGGCACGTGAAATATACGAACCATCTTGAGTACTAATCAATAATTTTTCGCCAACATTAATGAAAAATGGTACCTGAACAACTAAACCAGTTTCCATCGTTGCGGGTTTTGAGCCACCAGATTGTGTATCACCACGAATTCCTGGTTCAGTTTCCGCAACTTCTAATTCAACTGTATTAGGTAAAGAAATACCTAAGGTTTCACTACCATACATACTAACGCTAACTTCCATATTCTCTTTGATGTAATTTAGCTCATCCTTAATCTGAGTACCAGGTAAAGATAATTGCTCGTAAGTTGCCGTATCCATAAAGACATAATTATCACCATCTTGATAGAGATATTGCATTTTTTTATTATCAATTTGGGCGCGGCCCACTTTTTTACCTGCCGCAAAAGTTTTTTCTTGTACAGCACCCGTACGTAAATTTTTAAGCTTTGACCGAACAAAGGCACTACCCTTACCAGGTTTAACGTGCTGAAATTCAACCACCCGCCATAATTCACCTTCAACTTCAATTGTCAAACCAGTCTTAAAATCATTAACTGAAATCATCCGTATTGTTCCTCCTAAAATCCATAATATCTTTTTGGTCAATTATTGACTAAAATTCCGCTTTTGGAAAGCCAGTAGCGGCGCAGATTTATATACTTGAGCCATAGCTAGTAAACATATTTCATTTAATTCTTGTTACTTTTACAAAATAAAGTAAATTTGGCTAGAGCACAATTTTTACTAACGTTTCATAACTAATTAAATTGATCGCCGATCGCGGCCAAATATTCGGTAAATCAGTACTTAGAGAACAATCAATTCATGCTTCGGTGCCTGATTTAAAACCTGATTTCCCGTTGGCGTCACTAACAGATCATCTTCTATTCTAACACCACCAAGCCCAGGCAGATAAATACCTGGTTCAGCAGTTTCAACATTGCCAACTATAAATTGCTGCTGAACTTTCGGACCGGCATACGGCCCTTCATGTATTTCTAAACCAATTCCATGACCTGTATCGTGGCCAAATTCAGGCCCATAACCAGCCTTAGTAATCCGGTCACGTGCCGCTGCATCAATTGTTGCGCCAGTAACACCCGGTTGCAATTGATCTACAACAGCCTGTTGTGCTTCAAGCACAATCTTATAAATTTCTTGTAATTGGGTATCTGGCCGGCCAATCGCGAAAGTTCGGGTCACGTCAGAAACGTACCCGTGATAGTAGCAACCGAAATCAACCGTAATTAATTCATGCTGCTGAATAATCTTATCAGTCGCAACACCATGTGGTAACGCTGATCGCACACCACTAGCAACAATTGTCTCAAATGAAGTACCACTAGCGCCTAGTTTACGCATATAAAAATCCAATTCATTTGCTACTTGTCGTTCAGTCATTCCAGGACGAATGGTGACCAGTATATGTTGATAACCTTGATCAGCAATCTTAATCGCCTTTTCAATTAGTTCAAGCTCTGCTGGTTCTTTAATTTCACGTAATTCCTCAATCATACCGGCAACAGGAACCAAACCAACATCAAATAAGTCCGCCAGTTCATCATAGGTTTGAAAAGAAATATAGGCCTCTTCAAAGCCTAACGTCGTTAACTGACAGTCCAGCAATAGTTGATTCACCATGTCGTAAATTGACCCTTTATTTTCAGTAATCACAAAACCACGTGGGGCCACTTGTTGTTGCGCTTGAATTAAATAACGCGAATCAGTTATAAAATAAGCAGCAGTACGCGTAATCAAGGCTACACCTGTCGTTCCAGTAAAAGCCGACAAATAACGTAAATTGGCCTGACTAGTTACTAATAGACCATCTAATCCAATTTCTGCCAACTTTTCACGTAATCGCTCTAACCGACTTGCCATAGCCTCAACCCTCCCCACTCTCATTTTTACTTACGCCTAACAGTATAGCAAAAACTAACTATAAACGAAATACACTAAACCACAAAAAAAGGCCAAAGGCAAACGCCCTCGACCTTTAAATAATTATTTAGCAGCTGCTTCAGCTGGGTAAACAGAAACTTTTTTCTTCTTTTTACCAAGACGTTCAAAACGAACAACGCCATCTGTTAAAGCAAATAATGTATCATCGCCGCCAATCCCAACGTTTTCGCCAGGATGAATTTTAGTTCCGCGTTGACGATAAAGAATTGAACCACTTGTAACTGTTTGACCATCAGCACGTTTGCTGCCTAAACGACGGCCAGCTGAATCACGGCCGTTAGCAGTGGAACCACCACCTTTATGGTGAGAGAAGAATTGCAGATCCATTTTCAACATATGCGTGCACCTCCTACGTTTTTGATAGATTTTATTTTTTGATTACAACATAATCTGGATAACTTGCAACAATACTTTCAAGCGATAAATGTAAATTGGCGAGGATAATTTGTGCTGTCTTATTTTGTTCCAAAGTTAAGTTAGCCGGTAATCGAAGCTCTAAATGGCCTCCATTTTCAGCATCCATCTTAACTTGTGGTTCAAACCCAGCCAATACTTCAACGCCATTAACTGCACCAATTGCGACTGCCGAAACAGCGGCACAAACGATATCACTACCGTAAGGGCCAGAATCGGCGTGACCAGTTAACCGAAAATAAATAATTTCCTGTTCTGCATTTCGCTCAAAACTAGCTTTTATCATTGTGTCACCACTTTTAACTATGCGTTAATTGCGTCAATTTTGACACGAGTATATGGTTGACGATGGCCACGCTTAGTATGGCTATGTTTCTTAGGCTTGTACTTGAAAGTAACAACCTTCTTTTCCTTACCTTGCTTTTCAACTGTACCAGTAACAGTTGCACCGTCAACTGTTGGTGCGCCAATCTTAGTATCATCGCCACCAACAAGGATAACGTCGCTGAACGTAACTTGTTCACCTTCGTTAGCATCGAGTTTTTCAACCCAAATTTGTTCGCCAGCTTCTACCTTAAGTTGTTTACCACCAGTTTTAATAATTGCGTACATTAATATGCACCTCCTTAATATCTTAGACTCGCCGAATACAAGTGTTCAGACGAAACTTAAAAACTCGCTTCGTGCGGTTGCAGCTTTGGAAGCTACAAATACAACGTTCTAATGATAGCAAACTTTGTATCAATATGCAATCAAAATATTCAGCTTCCCGATTATATAAATTGACACTTAAAAGGCTACCTAAGGACCCTTACAATAAATGAAAGAGGAAACAGAGTTTGTAACCTCCCTGCTTCCTCTAATTTGGTCAAGATAAAATAACGCCAAAAAGCCTAAAAATTTATTCTGCGCTATATTTACCAACCACTGTTAATTTCTGTAAAACCGATTTTTTATGGGGCGCCTGAGTAATCGCTTCTGACAAATCTTGACCAGCAACATGGCCATGATGTTGACCTTCAGCCCACTGGGGAATGTTGGTAACATCATAAACAGCGCCATCAATTGCAACGTAAGCCTTGTTACCATTCTTACCATCAAACTTAGCTAACTCAGCTTTTGTAAATGTCTTTTCTGCCATATAACCACTCCTAATCTTGATTTATTTACTACCATGTATAGTTTACCATTTAAGTAACTATCAATACACGAAAAGTGCCTAATTATCTTTAAATAATCGTTTATTTCTCGAATTGATTTAATAACCTCACAACTACCTTTTAGAATAACATCACGTTATTATTCTGGATCATCAAGATCGCTTTCAATATTCATGCCGTAGAGTTTATTAACAGCAGCATCTTTTTGTGCCTGATGAACGATTAGAATCGTAGTTGCACCTTTACTACTTACGTAACCCGCAAAACTTGTCACTTCTTCGACGGCATAAGCGAGGCCGTCAGAATGAATAATATACTGACCGGCTACCGGAATATTTTCAAAATACACCTTGTTCATTCGAATATAATCATTCCCATCATGAAGTACCACCAACACTTTGTACATTTCATATCGCTTCCTCATTGATATTCTAGGATAAATATATACCCTATTACGGCTAAATTATACTAAAACTGTTTCAAAAGTAATTTTACAATCCTTAATAACTAACAAACGGGTTATCCGAAAACAAATCACTGTAAATTAACTTTTTTATAGAGACTGCTCTGCTATACTAATAGCTATAAATACAATACCTATAAGGAGTTAATTTCAATTGAATGATCAACAGATGAAAGTAAATTTAGCCAGTGGAACCTTAAAATTAGAACAACTCAACGCAATCTTCAAGACAATCCCCCAAGAATTTGATTTCATTGATGAAAACGATATTGTGCGTTGGTATTCAAATAACACTAATCGTTTATTCGCACGCGATACTAGTAAACTTAACCAACCTGTATTGGCTGTCCATCCCGCTCACAGTGCTGGTCGCGTAAAAAAAGTACTTGCTGAAATGCACAGCGGTGAACGTGATTCCATCCAGATGACAGTTCCTGCAAAAGGTAAACAAATTCACATCGCCTTCTACGCCTTACATAATGATTCAGGGGATTACATTGGTTGCATCGAAGTCACTGAAGATGTTTCTGAATTTACTAAATCGAGTAAACTTGGGAATTTAGTTAGGCTTTTAAGGAACAAATAGCGTTATTTTAAAGCAATTTCCAACTTTTGGGGAATTTTACGATAATTTTGGAGGAATAATTTATTTGGAGGAATAAATGATGAAAAAATTAGTTAGTTTGGGAATCATCGCCCTGGCCACTATTAACCTGACCGCTTGTGGAAATAATTTGGCGAGCAAAAGTAGCTCGTTAGCAAAGGCTAAATCTGAAAGTGTGGCCAAACAGCAAAGTAGTAAGAAAAAAACTGCAGCTAAGGCAGAAAGTAAGGCCAAAATTGAAGCTAAGGCCAAACGTTCTTCGGCTAAGAAAGCCAGTGCCAAGGCCAAATCTGAAAGCAAGCGTAAGGCCAAGGCCGCCAGTGCATCAAGCACTGAAGCCGCAAGTGAAAGCTCAGCCGCCGCCCAATCTTCTTCTATTGCCCAACAACAGGCAGCTGATAGTTCCTCCCAAACGGCCGCGGCCAATAGTTCAGAACAGGCCGCAATTGCAAGTAGTCAACAAATTGCCCAGGCTAGTCAACAGCAGGCACAACAAAGTCAGCAGGCCGCTCAAGCGCAATCACAGCAAACACCACCAGCTACTTCTGGAGATGATTCCAGTGATTCATCCAATTCTGGAACGCAAGGTCAAACTGATTGGATTGGTGGCGGCAACTTAAATGCCACTGGAACAAGTGCAGCAAATGCGCAATCAACAGATAACGGTGTTAACGCTAATTCGACTGCGGCCGGAAATTAAATTCTAGGAAGTTTGGTGTGCTTAAAAAAATGATTTTAGTTGTTTGATGATGTTTAGCTAGAATGTGATTTGTAGTTCACATATATTTAACACAACTTAATTATTAATTAAAAAATAAATGGCTTACTTTTACGTATCTTACTAAATAGATACATGAAAGGAAGTAATATATTTATGCCAGGTTGGACTTTTGAAAACACTGATAAGGTGGTATTTGTTGAAATGTACAACAATGAACTCACTATTGATTATTTTCACACAAATAAGAATTCTATTATTACTATTAATCAAGATTGTCTCACAAATGAAATAGCAACTTTAGTTTGTCATTACATTTTTGCTAACCTTAAAAACCACCAATTTATTGAAACTGATAAATATGATCTATATGATATTGATGACAACCTTCATGTAATTAAATTAGAATAGAATAAAAATAAGGGCCTGCCAAATATAAATTTAGCAGGCCTCTATTTTTAAGCAATTTATTTACTTATAAAATAATTTTGCGGCGACTTATACCGATAATTATTTTTTTAGACTGATATAAAGACAGCGCAACGTTGCAAGGACAATTAAATTACCTAATTAATTAGTATAGTACAACAGATACGGGTTTAAAGTTAGCATTTTTGTCGAAGGTAATTCCCACTTAAAATAAACAAACCTGCAGTGATAGAAAAAAGCAACTCATCAGCCCAGTTTATGCCCAGTTTAAATTGATATACTTGCAGTAGCAAAAAATAAAAAAATAGTCTAAATACCCGATATAAAGGCATTTAAGCTATTTAAAAAACTACTTGCAGTTACTATTTATGCCTCAGGTGGGATTCGGACCCACGACCCATGGTTTAGAAGACCATTGCTCTATCCAGCTGAGCTACTGAGACAATAACAGGCTTAATTATAAATAAGAAAAACCGGCGTGTCAACGACATTTCATTTTAATGACCGATTGCATCACTATTGTGTAACATCTTTAGTTTGCGTTCGTTCCAATATTCGTTTGATAAGTCACGGTAAAATATCTGCGTACCACAAGAACGACATTCTTTTGTACCAAAAATTAACTCTTCTTGACAAACTGGACAAGAAAATTTTGTTTCCGTTTTTTCAACGTTTATTTCTGCGGTAGTGTCGTCGTTTTTTGATTCATGACTTGGCATTTAGTTCTCCTTTGGGGTGACATGTAGCATGTAGCATGGCGTAAAGCCGGTCCAGACTTTCAAAGCGGGCAGCAACTAACTGTTCAGTGATACCATGCTTCATCAATGAGTATAAATTAACAGGTTCTTGCGCCCAAATTTCACTGATGAAATTTAATAATTCACCAACGGATAAAGTAGTTGGTTGAAAGTTAAGCCCAGCATCCTGCTTTATTGTTAGCCATTTTTTAGCGTAATGCTGACAAATCTCAGTTCGTTTCGGAAAATTAGTGACATAACGATCAAAATCAGTAACAATCGTTGGATCAACTGCCATGTAAGCCTGAATAAATTCAGGTAAGAAATCCTGGTAACGAGGCCATTGCCAATTACCATCTGCGAGCTGTTTCATTTTTTACAACCTCTTTTAATTAAAATAACTTGTCTCCAGTATAACAAATTGTTTGTAACTTGTCGGCACATAATTAATCGACCAAATTTACGGCATGCAAAAGAGGCCGGGACAACAGCCCCAGCCTCTTCCTATTTCCAAACATTACGCCAGAACGTGCACCAAAAGTCCAGGTTCACGTGCCTAACGAGAGTGTTTGAAAAAACGGTTAGATTCTACTTCGCAATTGAGGATTATTAGTCAGAATCGCTAATAATCTTGATGCTACGAACGATGGCCATTCTTGTGGCAAAGTACATGCCGCAAGAAACATGGCTCTGAGTGCTAGCCTTAAACAAAGCCACCAAAAGTATTCTCAAAATCAACTTTTGGTTCTGGATTAACAACCACTAACTCGTTATTAACAAACTCATTAATTCCTAAATGACCAAGTTCGCGCCCGTACCCAGAATTCTTGACACCGCCAAATGGTAATTCAGGTAACGTTCCAAAATAGGTATTTACGAAAACTTGGCCGGTTTCAATTTGTGACGCAATCTCTGCCCCATGCTTAGGATTACCAGCAAAGACAACCCCACCTAAACCATAATCAGAATCATTGGCCAATTTAATTGCCGCTGCATCATCCTTAACTTTATAAACCTGTGCAACTGGGCCAAAGAATTCGGTGAAGTATGCTGGATTATCCCGCGTAATATTAGTTAAAATAGTTGGCTCAAAGAAGTTCCCAGGATGATCAATTGGCTGATTTCCGTATTCAAGTGTTGCGCCGTTAGCAATGGCATCATCTACTTGCGCTTGAAGTTTCTCCTTAGCGCTGACCGTACAAAGCGGTGCCAGAGTTGTTGCATCATCCATTGGATCGCCCCACTTAACTTGCGCGAAGCTCTTCTTTAAAGCGGCCAAAAATTCATCATAATGATTTTCGGTAATAATAAAGCGCTTAGATGACGTGCAAACTTGCCCTGCATTATAAAGCCGTGCCGAAGTGGCAACCTTGTTAACTTCCTCTAGATTAGCATCTTCAGCAACGATAAACGCATCGCTACCACCTAATTCTAGTGTACTTTTCTTCAAGTTTTGCCCGGCTTCAGCCGCAACTTTTTTGCCGGCTCTTTCGGAGCCAGTCAAAGCCACACCATGGATTCGCTTGTCAGCAATCACGTTAGAAACTTGATCGTAACTAATGAAAAGATTGGTACAACTGCCATCAGGTACTCCGGCATTACAAACTGCTTCCTCAAATGCTGCCGCCGAGGCCGGTGTATTACTGGCGTGCTTATAAACAACTGGATTACCTACCGCAAAGTTGGGCGCGAAAACTCGCATTAGCTGGTAATATGGAAAGTTCCACGGCTCGACCATCATCAACGTACCAACTGGGTGTTTTTCTTCTCGTGCTTCACCAGCCGAAGATTTAATCGTCTGTGGCTGAAGCATTTCTTCACCGTGATCCGCATAATATTGCGCAATTGCGGCACAAATGGCCACTTCACCTTTTGCTTCGCTAAGCCGTTTACCCATATCAATTGTAAGAACTTTAGCCAGTTCGTCCGTGTGTGCCGTAAAATAGTCACTCACCGCTTGTAATAGAACCGTTCGTTCTTTAACTGGTTGATTCCGCCATTGATGATAAAGTGCATCGGCCTTACTAAGCGTCTTTTCAACGTACGCATCGTCATGATTCGGGTACGTCTTTACCAATTCATTCGTATAGGGGTTAATTGTTTTATATGCCATTTTTAAGTACCTCCTAATTGTACTTTAATTAATATTAATTCTTAGAGACTACTCTACCATTACTGGTGACTTTTTTGCAAGTGCTTTCATCAAACTGTTTGCAGTTAAATTTTAGACTAGACCAATTTAAAGTACCTATACCGCCGATAGTTTGTAATCTCATTTTTTATTAAACTATTATGCCGATTCCTATGAGTCATTTGTTTTCAAGGCTTTTTAACGTTATTCTCACTTAATTTAGTGCCGCTGAACAATTAATAATACTATTATCAAAAAAGATAACAGCAAATCATTTAGCAATCATTATTGCAAAATCTGCGAGTCTTCCCTGACTGTTCGCACCCACTTTTGCTTATTTATTATTCTATTAACTTAACCATTTTTTTTGACTTCTCCATTAAAGGCCCCGTATACTAAAGTTGTTAAGGTAAGCCTTTACAACGAGGGGGTTAAATGATGAAACAAACTTTTCTTGTCGCCGTCGATGGTTCCAAGGCAGCGTACACAGCATTTCAACGCGCAGTTGAGTTAGCTAAGGCCGTGCAAGCAGCGCTCACTATTCTTTACGTTGTTAATGACCGCGGCTACCTTGCTGAACGTTATCACGATACATTTTTACACTTAGTTGATCAGGAAACTAATTTGGCAACTGAACTCGTCGCGGATTACACAGAAGAAGCACAAAAGGTTGGTTTAAAACAAGTTGAAACAAAGGTTGTTTATGGCTACCCGAAAGAACAAATCGTAGCGTTAACTGAACAATTAAAGTTTGATTTATTATTTATTGGCGCTACTGGTAATAATGCTTTTGAATCCGGTAAGTTAGGCTCGACTGCTACCTACATTGCTCAAAATTCCCACTGTAACGTCACAATTATTAAGGAGTGATATTATGGCTCACTGGCTAACGCTTGGAATTAGCGTATTAATTATTTGGTTCATTGCGTTTATTCTTTACCGAACTACCAGTACAACTGGCGCCAGATATCTCATTTGGCTACTTGCCATCTTGTTGCCCGCCATTATCTATATCTTCTTTCATTAGGTGAGTTCAATGGCGGCCAAATTCTAACTGCTTTGTAAAACACTTTCTAGCACAATTTAATCTAAAAATTTTCGTAGTGGTATAACTCAGTTGTGAACTATAATTGAGTTGTACCATTTTTTATTTATTTTTGAAAGAATGACTCGATTATCACAGGAGGCTTACAATGAAAATTAATCAGTTTGCACAAATAACAGTTCCGCAAGAGACCATGGTGCATGAATTATTGGCGATTAAGTTTATTGACGCTAATTTTTTCAAACGTCCCTTACAAGATAATCTCATTCACTTTTTTAACCAAGTTTTTCCTGATTGCTATACGGCAACAACAAAAAAGGCGGCCTGTGCAAATTTATTAGCCACTTCAGTTTTCACAGTTACTGACCTACTAGACCAAGCCAAACCGTTTAACAACCAAATTTTTTATAATATTGCCTTACAACTTCTCGGCTTCCATCCGAAAACTGACTTCAAGCTCAATTCACCACTTGAATTCATGCGCCAAACTAAACTGGCCTTTAATGAACCTGCTGTTTTTGACAATCAGGCACTTTTAAAGAACAGCTACTTGCTATTAACGACACACACTAGGTTTGGCGTTACTTTTCTTGACGATCTCGCTAACCGCGGCTATTTTAAAGATTTTCAATCGAAAGAAAATCCCCACCCACTAACCTTTAATGGTAAAATGCAGCCAGTTTTCGATCCCAACCAAGTTGTTAAGGAAGTCGTTTACGTTGAATCCAGTTTGGATACTGATCAGGATGGTCACCGCGATTTACTTGAGACAACCATTTTTCGTCCACGGGAAACCAACCAAGGCTTAAAAATGCCCGTTTTATACACCGCTAACCCCTACTACAAGGGAATGAACGACGTTACGGACTACCTTCACTCAGTTGATCAAGAAATCAGTCCAAAAACACCCAGCAATACGGACTATGCTGCTATTAATTACAGCGAACCAACCACCCAATTACCAGAGGAAATGCCGGTTAATAGTGAAAGCCAAACGGCAGAACGTTATGGCGATGAACCAAGTTTTTATTCACTAAATGATTATTTTCTACCTCGTGGTTTCGTTAACGTTTACGCGGGTGGGATTGGCACACGTGGATCTGATGGTATTCGAACTTGTGGCTCCCCGGCCGAAACTGAATCCACAATTGCCATCATTCAGTGGCTGCATGGTGATCGGAAGGCATTTACTAACAGAACTGATGGTATCGTGATTAAGGCCTGGTGGTGTAATGGAAACGTAGCAATGACGGGTAAAT
The DNA here is from genome assembly GCF_003946275.1 of Loigolactobacillus backii. Lineage (GTDB taxonomy): Bacteria > Bacillota > Bacilli > Lactobacillales > Lactobacillaceae > Loigolactobacillus > Loigolactobacillus backii. The sequence goes on along the minus strand of NZ_RHNQ01000018.1, from coordinate 1,653 downwards.
CTTACCTTGGAACCTTGGCTACGGCAGCTGCAACTACTGGTGTTGCTGGACTTAAAACGGTTATTTCAGAGGCGGCCATTTCCAGTTGGTACGATTATTATCGCGATAATGGGCTAGTCGTTGCACCTATTGATTGCCAAGGAGAAGACGCTGATGTGCTTGCTGAATTATGTTTTTCCCGCCAAATGGACGCTGGTGACTACACGCAGGTAAAAACTATTTTCCAGCAGAATCTTGCGGCTTTAGCCAAAGACCAAGATCGTGTCACCGGCAATTACAATCATTTTTGGGATGAACGTAATTATCGCCGCAATTTAAGCAACGTGAAGGCCGATATGGTAATGGTTCACGGGCTAAATGATTGGAACGTTAAACCGCGAAATGTTGAGAAACTTTGGGCCGGTTTACGCGGACAAAATATTAGTCGCAAATTATTTTTACACCAAGGTAAGCATATCTACATGAACAACATGCCATCTATTGATTTTACGGACATGATGAATCTTTGGTTAAGTTATGAACTTTATGGTGTGGTCAATCATGCTAAAGAGATTTTACCTAACGTCACCATTCAGGATAATTTAACTCCGGAAACCTGGACACCCCAGCATGATTGGTCGCGAATTGATCAAAAATTGACACTTTATCATTTAACAACTAAAGATCTGACCACAACAAAACCAACTTCCGCAGCTAGTCTAAGTTTTAAAGATGACGGTCTAGAACAATTTAAACAAACTAACGGTGATGAACATCAATGGCAGCAGCAATTATTAACCGCGGATGGCCCCTACCAAAATAATCGAATCTGCTTAAAAACAGCACCCTTTAAACAAACACAAATAATCGATGGTAAACCAACCGTTACTTTACAGGCCGCGGTGGACCAACCAACTGGACTTTTAAGTGTGATGTTGGTCGATTATGGTGTCGCTAAGCGCTTAACTGAAGTACCTACTGTCTTAGAACGATCAGGCTATAAACTCGGCTATAACTGGAAGAGCGATGACCTAGTTGAGTTCACAACGCAGGCACAGACCACACCATTTAAGCTGATTACTAAGGGCCACATTAATCTACAAAACCGGCAACAACCGTTTAAAAATGAGGAAGTTATCCCAAACGAATTCTACACCGTCCACTTTGAACTCCAACCTACTCGTTTCCACTTGGCCGCTGGTCACCAATTGGGACTTGTTGTTTATGCAACCGATATGGGCATGACATTGCGTTCCCCCAAGAAGGCCAACTATATTTTGGATTTAAATGCTAGTCAATTAGAAATACCTTTTAGAAAATAAAACTGCCAGGAAGTGTTTGCCCAAAAGTAGTCATGAAAATACTAATAAAAGTATTTTTCAAACCCGACCTAGATTTGCCCGACTATATTCTTAATAAAAATTTTCCTGAATAACAAAAAAGTGCGGCCTAATTGTTAAAATAAATGGCTCTATACTTTTTCCTGTTGATAGTTTACAAATGGTAAACTATTAACAGGATTTTTTGTGCCTTTGAATTTACAATTTAAGGACAGAAAAAGAGCTCACAGCCCTCATCCAAAAAATCCACCCACTACAGTATCATTTGAAAGGATATGAGAAAACCGTGAACCCTATAGACAATCATATAAAATTTGCGCTCAGTATTAAAGAC
>NZ_RHNQ01000017.1 GCF_003946275.1 Loigolactobacillus backii | reverse complement strand
CAATCGTATGATCAAACAGATCCAGCGAACGGCTTTTGGTTTTCGTAACTATCACCATTTAGTTTCACGGATCAAACTACAACAAATGCGCACCAAACCAAATAAAAAAACAGCGTTAGAAGTTGCCTAACTTCTAACGCTGTAAAATTGGCTATCAACAGGATTTGACAGAGAGCCACTATTTTTAATTACTTAAGCATTAAAAGCATCAGTTAATTGTGGGACAATCTGCTTCTTACGTGAAACAACCCCAGGTAAGGCGATGCGTTTATTGGTTAGTTTAGCAGAAAATGCTTGTTCAACTGGTGCAGTTGGTCCGCCAACCACCAACACATCAGAATCACTATCTAAAATGTTAGTGACCATCAAAACAAACAAGTCATAGCCTTCAGCCTTATTTGCGGCAGTAATGGCAGCTTCAAAATCAGCCTGACGTTTATAGATATCATTAACGTCAACAGTATTGATCTGAGCAACGCGAACTGATTTACCGGCCATCGTAAATGATTTGGCGTCCGCATCAATTAATTCACTCGCAGACTTATCATCAACGTTAGTTCCGGCACGCAACATTTCTAACCCATATTGATTTTCGTCCACACCAGCCAATTTAGCCAATTCTTTTACGGCCTGGCGATCATCGTCGGTAGTCGTTGGGGATTTTAGCAACAACGTATCAGAAATGATTGCTGACAACATTAAACCAGCTAATTGTTTAGGAATAACCACGTCATTTTCATGATATAACTTAGTTAAAATAGTGCTGGTACACCCTACTGGTTCAGCACGATAAAATAAAGGGTTAGCCGTTTCAAAGTTAGCAATTCGATGGTGGTCAACAACCGCAACTACTTGAACGTCCTTAATATCGGCCACGCTCTGCTGGGCCTCGTTGTGATCAACCAACATTACCTGGCTCACTTCTGCAGCTGCAGAGGTGATGACACGAGGTGCTTTTGCATTAAAATGATCTAAAACAAATTTAGTTTCATCATTGGGTTCCCCCAGCGCAACGGCCTCTGTCTCTTTACCCAACTTGTTTTCCAAGTATGAAAATGCCATTGCAGCCACAATAGCGTCAGTATCTGGATTTTGGTGTCCAAAAATTAACTGCTTACTCATTTAACAAAACACTCCTTAGTAATTAAAATATTGAATAATTAATTTATTCCGTAATTGATTTGAGGCGTGAAATATAATCTTCCGTCGCAATATATTGATCAAATCCACTTAAGAAATTAGCAATCCGCGGAATCTGATTCTTTTCTTTGCGGAAAACAAAGGCTAAATCAAAGCGAATGGCCGGATCAAATGGCGCCGACCATAAATTGGCCGTAGCGGCATTAGCCTGAACGTATGAATTCGGTAAGGCCGTGTAAAGCCCAGTAGCGTTGGAGAAACGCATAATCTGATTAGGCGTCGTGAAATGAGCCACACTCTTTGGCGCATCAACCAATTGGTTCTTATAGGCTTCTTTAATAAAGGAATTTAAATAATATTGGCCGGGATAAGTCACCCAATCATTATCAATCGTATCCTTGTACTTAATCTTCTTTCGTTTAGCCAGTTTTTCGTTATGGTGTAAGAAAAGCAGATCTTCACTAATGATTTTTTTAGACTGGTATGGTTTCCAATTTTTAATACTATCATCAGGTAAATACATTACCGCCAAATCAATCTGATTATTTTCAAGTCGTTCCCAAATTTCTTTACGGGTTAACATGTGAAAACTTAGTTCAATTTTGGGATTTTGTTTGTAGTACTTAATTGCAAAATCTTCTAACACACGGTCCTCAATGGAAGCCAATAAACCAATTGAGATTTTACCTTGAGTTGCGCTGGTTGTTTGCTGAATTTCATCCGTCGCCTGATTTAGAAGGTCATAAATTTCGTGCGTTGTTTTCAGCATTGTCCGTCCGGCATCAGATAAATGTAATTTCTTACCAACCGAGTAAAATAATGGCGCGTCAACGGTTCGTTCTAACTTCTTAATTTGCTGGGTTAACGCTGGTTGTGTGATTCCTAAAAGCTGGGCAGCCTGCGTATAGTTCATTGTCTCCGCAAGTTGTAAGAAATAAGTTAACGTTTTAGAAGAAAAGATATTTTCTTGTTTTGTCTTCAATTTGGTCCCTCTTTTCTATAGTGAAATACCTATGACTATCATAATGAATTACATAAATAAAAGCAATTTAAAATGCCTAAAATCCCAATAAAATTTTAAAAAATAGGCTTTTAATATTAGGTCAATGCATAAAACTATTAATAATTGCTAATTCTCGTTATACTAAAATTGAAATACAAGAAAGGGTGATAACGATGTACAAGACAATCTTAGTTCCCACTGATGGTAGTCCTAATGCCAATCATGCAGTTGAGGAGGCCATTCAGCTCGCAAAAGTATTTGGCAGCACACTTTATATTGTTTCAATCGTTAATGACATGCAGTATGTCCCCTATGGCTACGGTTTGACGGTTTCTGGTAACTTACTAGATAACTTAAAAAGCCGGGCAACTGAGCTCCTGGAAGTTGCCGAACAAAGTGCCAAAGAGCAAAATGTTAACGTTAAAACAGTCGTTAAATATGGTGTTCCAAAAAACTTAATTGCCGAGGATTTACCTAAAGAATATAAGGCAGATCTCATTGTTATTGGTAAATCAGGGATTGATGCGCTATCACGCCTCATCCTTGGATCAACAACCGCTTATGTTGTCCGCCACGCGACAACACCACTTTTAGTTGTGACCGATCACGAAGAAAAGTAACTTTCCCCCAAAACAATCTAAGAAATGTTCGGAAACAGTAAAAGACTAGGACAAATGTCCTAGTCTTTTATTGTTTCTTTAATAATTAGGAAAATTTTTGTAATTCGTGTAATCGCTGGTATGCAATAGGCGTTCGGCGTTTTTAACCCGTAATGTCGTTGGTGGTTCAATGCCATCTAAGGGGTACTTAATACCTAGTTCCTCATACTTAGGAACGCCCATTGTGTGGTAAGGTAATATTTCCACTTTATCAACGATTGGTGCGATCGTTTTAATGTAATTACCAATCTGAATCAATTCATAATCATAATCCGTCCGTTGCGGAACTAAGACATGGCGAATCCAAACGTGCTTATCGTGTTCCAGCATATAATCTAACATATCAAAGATATTCTCATTACTCCAACCAGTTAACCGTTTATGCTCCCGGGGATTGATTTGTTTGATATCAACCATTGAAATATCAGTGTATTTCATTAACTCTTCAAACTTACCAAACCACGGTTGTTTGCGGGTGAACGGTTGACCACAGGTATCTAAACAGGTTGTAATACCATCTGCCTTGGCCTTCTTAAACAAATCAAGAATAAAATCAATTTGCAGTAAGGCCTCGCCACCACTAGTTGTGATGCCGCCCTGTGTGCCCCAAAAGGCCCGGTAGCGTTTAGCATCCGCTAACATCTCGTCAGCCGTCACCTCGTCACCTGTTCCAATATTCCAAGTATCTGGATTATGGCAAAATTGGCAACGCATGCGACAACCCTGTAGAAACGCAACGTAACGGATTCCGGGTCCATCAACTGAACCAAACGTTTCGATTGAATGAACGTAACCGATTGGTGCTTTATCTGTAACCGCAGTTGCTGCGGATAAATCTTGTTCATAAATTTTCATAACTGTCACCCCTAGTAAGAAACTACTTTCTAGTAAAGAACACTAAACCTAGATCACGTTTGAAAGTTACTTTTACTAGTGTTTTTCTAGCAATTTTCTAAACACTCGTAGTTTAATGCTCTTTACTAGAAAGTGGATGAAAACTCATCCACTTTCTAACTTTTTAGTTACATCGCTTCAAAGTACGTCCGTGAAATAACATCATCTTGTTGTTCTTTCGTTAAATCGGCGAAGTAGACACAGTAGCCGGAAACCCGAACGGTTAAGGTTGGGTACTTTTCAGGATGAGCCTGAGCGTCACGTAATGTATCACGATTAAAGACATTGATGTTCAAATGCATGCCCTTATTTTCCATGTAACCATCAACCATGTTAACTAAGGTATCCTTTTGGCCTTCAACATCGTTACCAAGTGTACGTGGTGTTACCCCAAATGTATTTGAGATACCATCAGTTGCGTATTTATATGGTAATTTAGCAGTTGACATTAATGAAGCTAAGGCCCCATTCTTTTCGGCGCCATAGGCTGGGTTAGCACCGGGTGAGAATGGTTCGCCGGCTTGGCGGCCATTTGGTGTTGTACCAGTATTCTTACCATAAACAACGTTAGATGTAATGGTGAGAACTGATGTTGATAATTTGGCATCATGGTATAAATGATGCGTGTTCATCTTGTTATAGAATTGTTTGATCAAATCTTTACCAATTTGATCCGCACGATCATCATTATTACCATAACGTGGGTAATCATCATTGTCAGCCTTGAAGTCAACTGCAATCCCAGCTTCATTACGGATAATCTTAACGTGGCCGTACTTAATTGCGGAGATCGAATCAATGGCGTGTGACAAACCAGAAATACCAGTTGCAAAAGTATAATCAAGGCGCGTGTTCTTAAGTGCCAATTCTTCAGCTTCATAGTCATATTTGTCATGCATATAGTGAATGGCATTCAAAGCGTTAACGTAAACGTCGGCTAACCAATCTGTCTGAACGCTAAACTTACGCATGAATTCATCATAATCAATGTAATCACTTGTAATTGGTTCAGCGTTGGGGCCAACTTGTGCGCCAGCAAGTTCATCAACACCACCATTAATGGCGTAAAGAACTGCCTTAGCAAGATTGGCACGAGCACCAAAGAATTGAACACCATCAGCAACAGGTTGTGCGGAAACACAGCAAGCAATGCCATAATAGTCTGTTCCCCATTGGTCACGTAATAATTCATCGTTTTCATATTGAATCGTTGAGCTATCAATTGAAACTTCAGAAGCATAACGTTTAAAGCCATCTGGTAAGCGTTTGTCCCAAAGTAAGGTGATATTTGGTTCTGGTGCGGCGCCCATGTTCTCTAAGGTCTTCAAAACACGGAATGAAGTCTTAGAAACATGATGACGACCGTCCATGCCAACACCGGCCATTGATAAGGTAGCCCAAATTGGATCACCAGAGAACAGATCATTATAGTCAGGTGTCCGAATGAAACGAACCAAACGTAATTTCATAACGAATTGATCAATTAATTCTTGCGCGTCCTTCTCGGAGATTAAGCCTTTATCAAGATCACGCTGGATGAAAATATCCATGAAGGCATCAATTCGGCCAACGGACATTGCAGCACCGTTTTGGGTCTTGATTGCGGCTAAATAACCAAAGTATAACCATTGAACGGCTTCCTGTGCGTTAGCGGCTGGCCGTGAAATATCATAACCATAGCTAGCGGCCATTTCCTTCATGTTAGTTAAGGCACGAATTTGTTCGCTAACTTGTTCACGTAATCTAAGTACAGAATCAGTCATCTCACCGTCGCCTAAATTAGCACCATCGGCCATCTTGTCTTCAATTAAACGGTCGATCCCATATAAGGCAACCCGTGGTAAATCAGGAATAATGCGGCCACGCCCATAAGCATCAGGTAAACCAGTTACGATCTTGTAATGGCGCGCCTTGCGCATATCTGGTGTATAAACATCAAAAACACCTTGATTATGTGTTTTACGCCATTCAGAAAAGATTTTGTGCATTTCTGGATCCGGTTTATAACCATAAGCTTCCAGCGCATCTTCTGCCATTCTAATACCACCATAGGGCATAAAGGCACGTTTTAACGGTTTGTCAGTTTGTAAACCAACAATTTTTTCTAGATCTTTTTCAATATAACCTGCTTTATGTGAAGTTAAGGTAGCTGGAACCTTTGTGTCTGCGTCTAAGACACCACCAGCCTCACGTTCCTTTTGCTTCAATGCGATAACTTTATTATTTAACGTTGTTGTTGCTTCAGTCGGGCCTTCCAAGAAGCTTTCGTCACCATCATATTGGGTCAAGTTTTGCTGGATAAAATCACGAACATCAATTTCACCCTGCCAGTCACCTGCAGTGAAACCATCCCAATAATTCTGTGTTGTTTCGGTTTTAAGTTCTTTCATACTTTGTACCTCCCTAGTGAATTCTAACAAACTTTGTGTAACAGTTTTCATAAGTTAGTATAACATAGCCGTTGTTCTTTGCAAGCCCTTTCTTTATTATACTATCAATATCTAGACCGATTTATCTTATTTTGTTCTCCAACAAACTGTTATGTGGCCTTAAATTCATTTAAGTACGAAGAATACGCTCGCTGTACTATATTAATCGGTTACACTGTTATATTTGAAAATGGTACAGTCTGTATTACTTTTATAACAGAAATTATTTATTGAGTAAAGAAATAGCCTTTTTCCGCAAAAAAAGAAGTTATTTTACAAATTAAACTTGCAAAATAACTTCTGATCAATCTTTTTGAAGAGAACAAGATATTACTCTTGTGGCTCAATTTCAGTTTCAACTACTGGATAAGCCAAAACAGGGATGCCATCTTTAACGGTATCAATCACGAAAGAGCCGTTAGAATAGCGATCGGCAAGTGGGTGTTCACCCATTGTTAAAGTGAACTTCTTTCGGGTTGTTGTCTGGACAATTAACACCTTATCTTTTGGTGCCGTTGTCATGATTTGAACCCGGTGTGGATTACGTTTTAATTCACGAAGTAACAACATTCCCCGGCGAGCGCGAGTTGTCTTTGTAATTTCTTGAGCGTTCATTCGTTTTAAAGCACCACGTTGCGTAATGATCACCACGGGAGTTGCCTCATCAGGTGAAACTAAGGCCAAATTCACCACCGAATCATCATCTTTCAAGGCCATTGACTTGGCTCCGCTTGCCTTAGCGCCTGTTACCGGAACTTCACTTAAGGCGTAACGCAGTCCGTAACCGTGCTGACTGGCCAGAAAAACATCGAGGTTAGTCTCCGGTAAAACGTAAATAACGTCAGTAACGTCGGTCGAACTTGCTTTTAATTTAATTGCTTGTGCCGCACGTGTTTTGTAGGTTCGCGTTGGTGCGAAATCCTTGAATGGTGTTTGCTTAATGTAACCATCCGTCGTTGCCAATACAAAGTAACCAGGTTGCTGAAGATCGGAGAAAGCAAAAGTTTGGATTATCTCTTCGTCGGCGTCCAACCCAATCGTCTGTGAAATGTGTTCGCCAGTATCCTTCCAGCGAACATCAGCCAGTTCATAAACCGTTCGGTAAATAAAGTTTCCCTTATTAGTGAACAACCAGAGATGATCTAACGTACTGCAAACTTGTTGAAAAATTAAAAAGTCATCTTCCTTAAGCCCATTATCATCATTGGTCGTTGAATTATACGAACGTAGACTGCTACGCTTCAAATAACCATCATGACTTACAGCAACGATAACATCCTCTTCTGGAACTAAAACCTTAGTATCGATTTTAATATTCTCTATCTCAGCTTGAATTTCACTTAAACGCTTCGTGCCATAATCCTTCTTAATTTGGCGTAATTCTTTTTTCAAAACCTTTGCCAATTCACTTGGATCATTTAGAATTTGCTGACAATTTTTGATAATTTCGGCCAAGTTTGCTTGTTCCCTGCGTAAAGCCGTAATATCCGTATTCGTTAAGCGGTACAGTTGCAACGAAACAATGGCTTCGGCCTGAGCATCCGTGAACGCAAAAGAGGTCACCAAATTATCTTTGGCATTCTTTTTATTTTCACTTTGGCGAATTACCTTAATAACTTGGTCCAGAATTGACAGAGCCTTAATTAATCCGAGGACAATGTGTTGCCGCGTTTGTGCCTTCTTCAAATCAAATTGGGTCCGCTTCGTAATAACATTACGTTGGTGTGCCAGATAAGCCTCTAAAATTGGTTTTAGTCCCAGTTGTTCAGGCCGTTGTTTATTAATCGCAACCATATTGAAGTTATACGTAATTTGTAAATCAGTATTCTTCAATAAATAATTTAAAATTCCCTGTCCGTCGGCATTTTTCTTAAGTTCGACCACAACGGTCATCCCCCGCCGATCACTTTCATCTCGAACCTCAGAAATACCATCGACTTTTTTCAATAGCCGGATTTCGTCAATTCGTTTAACTAAGACTGCTTTATTAACTTCATATGGTAGTTCACTGACCACAATCTGTTGACGGCCACCACGTAATTCCTGAAAGCTGGTTTTCGAGCGAACAACAATCCGTCCTTTTCCCGTTTCGTAGGCCTGCCGAATACCGTCTAGCCCTTGAATAATGCCACCAGTAGGGAAATCTGGCCCCTTGACGTAGGTCATTAGTTTATCCAATGAGGCCTGGGGGTTATCGATTAAGTAAATTAATGCATCAATAACTTCAGTCAAATTATGCGGTGGAATTTCTGTTGCGTAGCCGGCAGAGATGCCGGATGCCCCATTGACCAATAAATTAGGAAAACGTGCTGGCAAAACAGTTGGTTCTTCTTCGGTATCATCAAAATTTAGCACCCAATCAACGGTGTCTTTATCGATATCTTTTAATAACTCACCGGCTATTTTACTAAGTCGTGCCTCAGTATAACGCATTGCGGCCGGTGAATCACCATCCATTGAGCCATTATTACCGTGCATATCAATTAACGGTGCCCGGAGTTTCCAATCCTGACTTAAGCGGACCATCGCCTCGTAAATACTTGAATCACCATGGGGGTGAAAATTACCCATAACGTTCCCCACTGATTTAGCCGATTTACGGAAGCCCTTATCATAAGTATTGCCGTCTTGATTCATTGCGTAAAGAATTCGTCGCTGAACCGGCTTTAGGCCATCCCGAATATCTGGTAGGGCACGTTCTTGAATAATGTACTTGGCATACCGTCCAAAACGATCACTCATAACCTCTTCAAGCGTTAGTTCTTGAATGTTTTCTTGGTTTTCACTCATTAAATTTCACCACTCACTTTATTTACCTTTATCAAATAAATCGATCTCTTTTTCAGCCGCCTTAACCGATCCGGAATGGCCGGCCGTCTTTGTCTCCAGAATACTGCCTTCTTCTTCCATTGAAAATTCAACGTTCTTTTCAATCCATTTCCGGCGGGGGGTAACCTTATCACCCATCAAAGTGGTCACCCTGCGTTCGGCCAAAGCAGCGTCATCAATCCGAACACGAATTAACGTCCGCGTTGCCGGGTCCATCGTAGTTTCCCACAATTGATCAGCATTCATTTCGCCAAGACCCTTAAAGCGCTGCAAATTAAAGCCCTTACCAAAGATTTTAGTTTGGGCCGCCAGTTCCTCATCGGTCCACGCGTAACTCATTTTAAGGCTCTTACCACTACCTTTTTGCAACTTATAAAGTGGTGGTAAGGCAATATAAACGCGGCCGGCCTCGATTAACGGCTTCATGTAACGGTAAAAGAAGGTCAACAGTAAGATTTGAATATGGGCACCATCGGTATCCGCATCGGTCATAATGATGACTTTGTTGTAATTACTATCCGCAACGTTAAATTCCGGTCCAACACCGGCACCAATCGTATAAATCATCGTGCTAATTTCTTCGTTCTTTAAAATATCATCCATTTTGGCCTTTTGCGTATTAATGACCTTACCCCGTAATGGTAAGATCGCCTGAAATTTACGATCACGGCCTTGTTTGGCCGAACCGCCGGCGGAATCACCTTCGACTAGGTATAGTTCATTGCGTTTACTATTGCGCGATTGGGCTGGTGTTAGTTTGCCGGATAATAGGCGCTCGGTTTTTTTCTTACGCTTACCATTTCGACTATCATCCCGGGCCTTACGGGCGGCCTGCCGGGCATCACGGGCCTTGATGGCCTTTTTAACCATCATTTGACCAAAATCGCCATTTTCAAGTAGGTAATAGGCCAACTTTTCACCAATGACATTATCAACGGCGGCTCGGGCCTGCGGTGTCCCTAATTTACCCTTAGTTTGGCCTTCAAACTGCAAAATTTCTTCGGGAACCCGAATTGAAATAATGGCCGCCAAGCCTTCACGAACATCAGAGCCTTCTAAGTTCTTATCTTTTTCCTTTAACAAATTCATCTTCCGGGCGTAATCGTTGAAGGACCGGGTTAAGGCCGTCTTCATACCCGCCTCATGGGTTCCGCCGTCATTGGTGCGCACGTTATTAACAAAAGATAAGATGTTTTCGGAATAGCCGTCGTTATACTGGCCGGCAAACTCAACGTAAATACCATCCTTAGTTCCGGTGAAATCCATAATTGGCCCTAAGACATCCTTATCTTCGTTTAGGTAACCAACAAATTCTTTAATACCTTCTTCATAATGAAAAATTTCCTGTTGACCCTCGCCACGCTCATCCGTAAAAGTGAATTTAACCCCACGCAACAAATAAGCCGACTCACGAATTCGTTCCGCCAACGTTGCAAAATTAAAGTTGATCGTCGTAAAAATCGTGGCATCGGGCCTAAAGGTAATCGTTGTTCCGTTTGGTTCCCGGGTTTTACCCAATTTTTTCAATGTACCTACTGGTTGACCACCATTATGAAACTTCTCCTGAAACTTTTGACCATCGCGAACAACTGTCGCCGTCAAAGTTTCGGACAAGGCGTTAACCACACTAGAACCGACACCATGTAACCCACCAGAAGTTTTATAGCCACCTTGACCAAACTTACCGCCGGCGTGAAGCACGGTTAGAATGACTTCAATCGTGGGAATACCAGAAGAATGCATCCCGGTTGGCATTCCCCGACCAAAATCCCGAACGGTAACGCTATTATCCGCGTGGATTGTAATATCAATCTCTTTACCAAAACCCGCTAATGCTTCATCAACGGCGTTATCCACAATTTCATAAACCAAATGGTGGAGACCTTTGCTGTCCGTGGAGCCAATGTACATACCTGGCCGCTTACGAACGGCTTCCAAACCCTGAAGCACTTGAATTGATGAATCATCATAGGTTACTTTTTGCTGTTTCATTCAAAAAACTCCTTGATTTTTAAAATTATACTGGCAACTTAAAGTTATGTTTCCGTGAAAATGACTGTTACAATAATCACGTAACAGTCATTCTCAAAGTAAACTAACTATCAAATTTTTAATTTATAGTGTTAAGTCACTATCATACCTTATTAAATTAATGCTAAAAAGTCAAAAAGGGAACGTATATTCGATAATCTATTTTAACACATTTTTTACGCCATGTTTGGCGAAACGAGCCAAAACATGCTAAAATACACTAAGTTTCTCACTATCTTAGTAACGACATTGAGGGGGACTCCGTCGTGACTTTAAAAATAATTATCATGTTTGTATTAGCCTACCTACTTGGTTCAATTCCTTCTGGTTTATGGGTCGGGCAACTTTTTTTTCATAAGGATATTCGCAAACTTGGCAGCGGCAATATTGGAACCACCAACACGTTCCGCGTCCTTGGTAAAAAAGCAGGCATTGTCGTTTTATTTATGGATATGCTGAAAGGAACTCTAGCGGCCTGTCTACCGTATTTCTTTCAAAGCTTCAGTCACCCACTGTTTAATCCGCTGATTGTCGGTGTGGCCGCTGTTATTGGCCATTCGTTTTCGATTTTCAATCACTTTCATGGTGGAAAGGCAGTTGCGACAAGTGCCGGCATGGTTCTAGGGTATAATCCATTATTCTTTGCTTTAAGCTGGCTCGTCTTTGGTAGCCTAGTTTACTTCACCCGCATGGTCAGCGTGGCCAGCACGCTGGGGATGATTATTTTAGTCATACTATCTTTATTCTTCCACGACAGTGTCTTAACCATTGTTGCGGCAATCTTAATGGTCTTTATCATTTATTTACACCGCGACAATCTTAAACGAATTAAAAATGGAACGGAAAGTAAGGTGCCATTTGGCTTTCACTACCACAAACCGAAATAAATATGATCACTAAAACGGTCAAAAATAAAAATAGGGATTGCGGCAAAATCAACTTTTTGCTGCAACCTCTATTTTTATTTAAAATGCTCGTTGTTGGTGAACCGTAATCATAAATTTACCGTTAAAGGTTTCATTAGCCGCCAAATGGTTAATGCCCATTTTTTCAGTTAATTCACCACTAGCCGCAATATTATCGGCAATTCCCCACCACGGTTCAATGCAGACAACGTTACCCGTGACCGGATACGGTGACCAAATTCCCGTGTAAGGCGCATTAGGAACGGTGACTGAAATTGCGGATTTGTTTTGATCATTTTTTAGCGTAAACGTATTTTCCTGATGTAATTCATAAATTAAAGCATCATTTTTAAATAGCTCATGGCTAAGATCGTGATCTGTATCAGTAGACGCTAACGTCTTATGTTCGGCGTCGTTATAGGCACCCTGCAAAGGAATCTGCACGCGAGTTTTCTTTGGATCATAACTGATGTAGTAATCCTCAAATGCCGTATCGGACGTTAAGGGGATCTGAAAGCCAGGGTGTCCACCCACTGAGAAGTAAAGATCGTTAGTTGTTGGATTATGAACCTGGTACCCCACGATTAGCTGATTATCCAATAATTGATAATTAACGGTTAATTCAAAAGCAAAGGGAAATACCTGCCGCGTTTGCTCGTCATCCGTTAATTGTAAGCTAACACTAGCCGCCTTTTGTTCAACCACTGTAAAATCCTTATCCCGGGCAAAACCATGTTGCGTCATGTGATAAGTCTTACCTTGATAACGATATTCATCGTTTTTTAAGCGACCAACAATGGGAAATAAAATTGGTGCGTGGCGGCCCCAAGCTTTGGGATCAGCCTGCCAAATGGCCTCATTACCAGAATCCTTTGAAATAAGGCTGATTAGCTCGGCACCATGTTCCTTAAACGTTGCCTTCAAAAACTCATTTTCAATACTTACTGTCATTGTGTGCTCCCCCTTGGGCCGTGTTTGCAAACTAGGCCTGCTGGTATTTTTCTAATTATTTTAATGGAAACGTGTTCGAAAAAGCAGCTTCCTGCGGTGACCGAAACGAATTGAGTCGCCAGCGTCAGCGAGGCCAGTAATATTCCTAATTGCGAAGTAGAATCTAACCACTTTTCCAAACACTCCCTGCTACAAAATGTAACGGCTTAAATCAGTATCCGCCACAATATCACCGATTTTATCGTTGACGTATTGCTCTGTAATCGTGATCTCGCCCATTTCCATATCTGGGCCTTCATATAAAATATCCTCAAGTAATTTCTCTAAAATTGTGTGCAAACGCCGGGCACCAATATTTTCCGTTTCGTGATTAACTTGATAGGCAATCGCAGCAATCCGCTCAATGGCTTCTTTGGTAAAAGTCGTGTGGATATTATCGGTCCCAATTAGGGCCATGTATTGCTTAATTAAGGCATTATTTGGTTCCGTCAAAATGCGTACGAAATCTTTAGTTGATAAATCGTCTAACTCAACCCGAATTGGAAAACGACCTTGTAATTCAGCAATTAAATCGCTGGGTTTGCTGTCCGAAAAGGCCCCAGAAGCAATGAATAAGACATGGTCCGTGTTAATCGTGCCGTATTTAGTCGTAATCGCCGAACCTTCAACAATGGGCAGAATATCCCGCTGAACACCTTCACGGGATACTTCACCACTATTTTTTTGACCAGTTGCTGCAATTTTATCAATTTCATCAATAAAAATAATGCCCGTATTTTCCGCACGTTGAATCGCTGCGTGATAAATATCCGCCGCATTCACTAATTTTTCGGATTCTTCCCGAATAAAGACTTCCCGGGCTTCTTTAACGGTTACAGTCCGACTAATTTTCCGCTTTGGTGTTAATGCACCTAAGGTTTCGGATAAATCGATCCCCATTTGGCCCATCATATTATTATTCATCGCAACGGCCTGCTTAGGATCATCCATTTCAATCGTGACTTCACGGTTTTCTAACAAACCGCGATCTAATTGTTCCTTGACGGAAAGGCGTTGATCACGAACGTCATCCGTGACTTCCTCGTTATTTTCCGGTGTTGTAGTTGGATTTTGGCCATTTTGCATTGCCGTAAAAGCACTCATTAAATTTTGAAATTGATTCGTTTGGTTCTGTTCCTTTTTAACTCCGGGAACCAGTAATTTGACCAAATGTTTATCGGCCTCGCGAGCGGCCTCACTGCGAACGGTTTTGTACTGTTCGTCCTTTTCCATTTCAATCGCAACGTCGAGTAAATCCCGAACCATTGATTCAACATCGCGGCCAACGTAGCCCACTTCAGTAAACTTAGTTGCCTCAACTTTGACGAATGGCGCCGAGACAATCTTAGCCAAACGCCGGGCAATTTCGGTTTTACCAACCCCAGTCGGTCCGATCATTAACATGTTCTTCGGGGTGATTTCTTCTTGCATCCCCTTAGAAAGCTGCATGCGCCGGTACCGATTACGTAATGCGACTGCAATTGCCTTTTTAGCGTCATTCTGGCCAATCACGTATTCATCTAATGCTTGAACAATTTGTTTGGGTGTTTTTTCAATTTCTTGCATAATTAAACCTCACTTTTATAATTCTTCGCTAATAATGTGGTGATTGGTAAAAATATCAATGTCGCCAGCAATTCCAATTGCCGTTTCAGCAATTTCTTTTGCGGACATATCCTTTGCGTGAACAGTTAAGGCCTTAGCGGCGGCCAAGGCGTAGTTACCACCTGAACCAATGGCCAAAATATTATCATCTGGTTCAATCACTTCACCACTACCAGAAACCAGTAGTAATTGGTCTTTATTTATAACAATTAACAGTGCTTCCAACTTCTGTAAGGTTTGGTCGGAGCGCCATTCTTGGGCGAGCTTAACTGCCGCCCGGGTTAAATTACCACTGTATTCGTTTAACTTTTTTTCAAACCGATCTTCTAAATTAAACGCATCGGCAACACTGCCGGCAAAACCGACAACGACTTCATTATTGTAAATTCGGCGCACTTTTCTAGCGGTACCCTTCATAATGACACTTTCGCCCATGGTCACCTGACCATCGCCAGCCATTGCAAGGTGACCGTTATGTTTAACTGCACAAATCGTAGTTGCTTCAAATTTTGGTGCTGTCATTTTATTAACTCCTTTAAACTCTCTTATTTGGCGCGGGGAAAATATTTCCGGTAATCTTGCTGTAAATGCTCAGTTGTCACGTGAGTATAAATCTGCGTCGTCGATAAACTACTATGCCCCAGTAATTCCTGTACCGTCCGCAGATCAGCACCATTGTTTAGCAAATGGGTCGCAAACGTATGGCGCAACATATGCGGGTGAATATCCGCCGTTAAACTACTTTTTTTAATAATTTGGTTCAATATATACTCAATTCCGGTGGCCGTCAATTTCTTACCGTAATGATTAACGAACACGTAATCATGTTCAACGTGGTACTTTGCCATTAGTGGCGTGCGGCAATCGGTTAAATAGCTGTCTAACGCCATCGCCGCAAATTGGCCAAAGGGCACGTAACGATCCTTATTGCCTTTACCATGAATTAACATCAGGCCCAGGTCAAAATCAACGTTGGTCAAAGTGAGATTGACGCACTCACTCACCCGAATTCCGGTGGCGTACAAAACTTCTAATAGCGCCGAATTACGTAGGTCCAACGGTTGATCACCCTTGGCGGCAGCAAACAAGGCCGTCATTTCTTTTTCGTAAAAGAATTGAGGTAAGTGAGCATTATGCCGTTTTAATTGGACGGTTTCAAAGGGATTTTCCGCCACTAAATCATTTCTAACGAGGTAATTATAAAATGAACGCAGACTAGAAATCTTTCTTGAAACTGAGTTACGGCTATATTTAACTTCATATAAGTGGCTCAGATAGGTCCTTACATCAAATAATTTTATCGCTTTCAGTGAAGTCACGCCACCATTTGATTTCAAAAAATCAATAAAGGCCAAAATATCTTCCTTATAGGCCTTAATCGTTTCTGGACTGTAACGCCGATCAACTTCTAAATACTGAATGAATAAGTCCAGCCAGCTTAATTCAAGCAAAAAAATCCCTCCAACCTGATTACATTAACTGTAGCATACAGGTTGGCGGATTTAAATGTTGGACCTTTAAAGTTTTTGTGAAAATTCGGCTAAGGTTGCTAAGGAACGATCAGCCAGTGTTTGGTTACGTAATTTTTTGTCGCGAATTTTATTAGGTAGTGCTTTAAAAATCCCGAAATTAGCGTTCATTGGTTGAAAATGTTTGGCGGACGCATGAGTAATATAATGTGCCATTGCCCCCATGGCCGTCTCCGTTGGAAAAGTCAGTAATTCCTGGTCATTGGCAAAGCGGGCGGCATTAATGCCTGCAACCAAACCACTAGCGACACTTTCAACGTAGCCCTCAACGCCAGTCATTTGACCAGCGAAGAAAAGATCTTGCCGACGTTTAGACTGATAAGTTGGTTCCAACAAATCAGGTGATTTCATAAATGTATTACGGTGCATCACACCATAACGGACAAACTCGGCCTGTTCTAACCCAGGGATTAACCGGAAAACACGCTTTTGCTCGCCCCATTTTAAATGGGTTTGAAAACCGACAATGTTGTACAGGCTGCCAGCAGCGTTATCCTGCCGTAGTTGAACAACTGCGTAAGGCATTTTACCAGTCTTGGGATCTTCCAAACCAACTGGCTTAAGGGGGCCAAACAACATGGTTTTAATGCCCCTTTTAGCCATAACCTCAATTGGCATACAGCCTTCAAAGAATTTTTCCTTTTCAAAGCTGTGGGTTTCAGCCGTTTCTGCGGTCACTAACGCTTCATAAAAAGTCTCGAATTCGTCTTTGGTCATCGGGCAATTTAAGTAGGCAGCCGCACCTTTATCGTAACGGGATTTCAAATAGACTTTGTCAAAATCAATCGAGTCCTGATTTAAGATGGGCGCCGCTGCGTCGTAAAAATAAAGGCTATCACTATCATTCAAAGCCTGAATTTGCTTGGCCAAAGACTCTGAGGTTAAAGGACCCGTAGCGACAACCGTTGGGCCTGCAGGAAATTCAGTGACTTCCTCAGCATGAACCGTGACGTTGGGCAAATGCTTGATTTTAGCCGTGATCTGTTCGGAAAAAGGTCCCCGGTCAACGGCTAAGGCACCACCGGCTGGTACTGCATTAGCATCGGCTGAAGCTAAAACAACTGAATCCAAGCGGCGCATTTCTTCTTTAAGTAAACCAACCGCATTAGTTATCTGATTGGCCCGCAAAGAATTGGTACAAACCAGCTCGGCAAAGTCACCTGTATGGTGCGCCGGCGTTAGCTTAACCGGACGCATTTCGTATAAATCAACGTGCAGGCCACGCTTTGCTATTTGCCAAACTGCTTCACTACCAGCAAGCCCAGCACCAATCACATTAACACTTGGGGATGTTGTCATCTTAGAACCTCATTTCTATTTTTGAACGGCTTCTTCATAATCACCGTTTGGACAAATAACTTGTTTGCCGCCTTTAATTTTCTTTTCAACTAAGTAATGACCGTCTTTCGGACAATCACGCCCAACTGGCTTATCCCAAGTCACAAAATCGCACTCAGGATAACGACTGCAACCATAGAAAATTCGGTTTTTCTTTGATTTACGTTCGACAACTTGACCCTTATGGCAGGTCGGACAAACAACGCCGATTTCTTTGACGATGGCCTTGGTATTACGGCAATCAGGGAAACGACTGCAGGCGTAGAACTTACCGTAACGGCCTAATTTGATGACCATTGGTGCGCCACAAATATCACAGTTAAAGCCCGCTAATTCGTCCTTGATTTGAACTTTTTCAATCTTAGATTCGGCGGAAGTGACCTCTTTTTCAAATGGTTGGTAAAATTCATCCACCACCTTAATCCACTTCGTCTTGCCTTCTTCAATGCTATCCAAATCATTTTCTAAACCAGCAGTAAAATCAATGTTAACAATATCGGGGAAGAATTCGACAATAATCTTATTAACAATTTCACCTAATTCAGTTGGTTCAAAACGTTTGGTGATCAACCTGACGTAATAACGCCGTTGAATCGTTTCAATTGTTGGTGCGTAGGTTGATGGTCGGCCAACACCGTTTTCTTCCAAAGTTTTAATCAAGGTTGCTTCAGAATAACGTGCCGGTGGCTGGGTAAAATGCTGATTGGGATCATTTTTAACTAATTTAACGTGGTCGCCTTCAACTAAATCAGGCAGCATATTATCTTTTTTATCCTGATTACCAGGTGCATCATAAACCTTAGTGAAACCAGCAAACTTCATCTTAGAGCCATTTGCCCGGTAGGTGACACCATTTTGCTCGATGGTAACGGCCATCGTATCTAAAATAGCCGGTGTCATTTGACTGGCCAAAAAACGTGACCAGACTAACTTATACAGCTTCATCTGATCTTTATTCAAAACGCCCTCTAAGCTCTTTGGTGTCCGCTTAACTGACGAAGGCCGAATCGCTTCATGGGCATCTTGGGCGCCCTCTGGATTCTTGGTTTTACGAATCTTCAGGGCCGCGTATTCTTCACCATAGTTAGCGTGTAAAAACTCACTGGCCTCATGGCGGGCAATATGCGAAACTCGAGTGGAATCAGTTCGCATATAGGTAATTAAACCAACACTGCCTTGACGACCACCCAAATTAATGCCTTCATACAGCTGCTGAGCCACCATCATCGTTTTCCGGGTCCGGAAATTCAAACGCCGAACTGCTTCTTGTTGCAGTGAACTGGTTGTAAATGGTGCTTGGGGAAAACGTTTGCGCTCCCGCTTAGTTACTTTGGTAATGTCAAAATTAGCTCTCGGTTTAATCCGCTGTAAGATATCCTTGGCAGCATCCTCATTACTTAAAGCTAACTTTTTACCGTTTAAACCGTAGAAACTGGCGTCAAATTTATACGTGCCTTTTTTGAACTGTGAATCAATCGTCCAGTATTCTTCGGGCTTAAACGCCTTAATTTCGTTTTCTCGATCAATAATTATTTTCAGTGCAATTGATTGGACGCGGCCGGCACTTAGGCCTTTTTTAACCTTTTTCCACAATAGCGGTGAAATTGAATAGCCAACTAGGCGATCCATAATTCGCCGTGCCTGCTGGGCGTCAACTAGGTCCATATCAATGCTACGGGGTTCCTTAAAGGCATTTTTGACGGTGTCTTTAGTAATCTCGTTAAAAGTTACCCGATTTTTATCCTTTGGGTCTAAACCTAAAATATGGGAAACGTGCCAGGCAATGGCCTCACCTTCACGATCAGGATCAGATGCTAGGTAGACGCGCTCCGCTTTTTTAGCGTATTTTTTTAAATTTTTAATGGTATCGCCTTTACCGCGAATAGAGATGTAGTGTGGTTCGTAATCATTTTCAACGTCCACACCCATTTTACTTTTTGGTAAATCACGAATATGGCCGAGGCTGGCAACTACTTTATAGTTACGGCCTAAATACTTTTCAATCGTCTTGGCTTTAGACGGTGATTCCACGATCACGAGGTTTTTATAGGCCATGACAATCCCCTTTCGATTCGTCTTTTTTTAACTCAACGAAGTCGCTAAACATCATATGCCATTATTAATAGTTTTGTCAACTTTCAAAAACTTTTTCCTACTATATATACTTAGAAATACTGTAATTCTTCCCAAATATCTCGGGGCGTTAAGGCTGGTTTGGCGCCGGCCAAAATTAATTCATTACACCCAGCAGATAGGGGCGCCGTGATCGAACCGGGAACGGCCAAAACGGAACGATTTTCCTGTAAGGCCAAGTTGGCCGTAATCAGACTACCACTGTGGTGCCGGGCCTCAGTGACACACAAGGCGTGACATAAACCGGCGATAATTCGATTACGCTGGGGAAAATGGTACCGCTCCGGCCGACTTCCTAAGGGGTATTCAGAAAGAACTAGCCCGTTTTGAGCAACTTGAGCCTGTAACTGCGCATTTTGTTTGGGATAATAGGTATCTAACCCA
This sequence comes from Loigolactobacillus backii, assembly GCF_003946275.1. Taxonomy (GTDB): domain Bacteria; phylum Bacillota; class Bacilli; order Lactobacillales; family Lactobacillaceae; genus Loigolactobacillus; species Loigolactobacillus backii. Next base: position 21,636 of record NZ_RHNQ01000017.1, on the reverse strand, counting down.
GTGCCGATCACCGCGATTGTTTGCCCGCCGCTGGCCAAGGTCAATTGGTGGGCGTAACCGTCAGCGCCCTGAGCCAAACCACTCATAATTGTGCACCGGACCTTGACTAAACTAGGTAAGAAATTCTTAAGTACTTGCGGCGTATAACTAGTGGCTTGCCGCGCACCAACAATCGCTAAACAAGTGGTCTGTAGTAGCGCGAGATTTCCTTGGTAAAACAGGACAGTTGGCGGTTGATAAGTTTCCCGTAGTCGTTTTGGATAGGCCGCGTCAAAAATTGTCAAATAGTTCTCCCCTTGTTGACAGCAACGAGCTAAGTGCTCCTCCGTTCGAAAATCAGCACTAAAGCGGCTGCGGTTAGCGGTCGTCAACTTAGCCAACGTAGCCAGTTGGGTGGTTTTCAAATGATTACAATCAAAATCCGCAGGTAACTTGGCCAATAATTTTGCCAAGTGGTTTTCGCTGGCCAAACCAATGCCCTGGGCCAAATGTAACTGTAAGAGTAATTCACGTTTTTGCATTCCAAAAAACTCCTTTAACGGGATTTATTAATAATCTACGTAAAGGAGTTCTTAAAGTATTATAAATATTTTTTGACCGGGGCAAAACTTTTCCGGTGCGCTGGCGTAACGCCATATTTAGCAAGACCCGCCAAATGTTTCTGCGTTCCGTAGCCGGCGTTTTGAGCCAGATCATAGCCTGGATAGGCACGGTCATAGGCAATCATTAACCGATCACGAATGACCTTGGCAACGATGCTGGCGGAAGCAATACTGATGCTTTTCGCGTCACCTTTATACATGCTAGTAGCGGGAATGCCAGTGTCCACCTTAACCGCATCGATTAACACATAATCTGGTTGAACGGCCAAATCGCGAATTGCCTGCTGCATCGCCAGTTTAGTTGCCTCAAGAATATTCACTCGGTCAATCACCGCAACATCACTCACGCCAACACTGACTGCCACGGCTGTTTCAAGAATCTGGTTGTACAACTGCACCCGCTTATGGGGCGACAACTGTTTGGAATCATTAACTTCTAGCACGGCGAAATCATGGGGCAAGATCACGGCAGCCGTAACCACAGGACCAGCTAGTGGCCCCCGTCCAACCTCGTCCATACCAGCAATCAGTGGGTACTGCGGCCATAGTTGATCTTCAAAATGACGTTTGCTCAAGAACGTCGCCAGTTGCTGCTTTTGCGCCGCTTGTCGTTTAGCGACCTGCTGCAATAATTGTTGCACACCTTTACGGGGATCAGTTGCCAAGCTGGCCAAATAATCCGCTGAAGGATCCTGCAATAATTTTTCACGAATCGCCTTAATTGATTCCTTAGCCATTAATTTCATCACCTGGCGTGTCTAGGGTGTAGCGACCTAATTTATTTTTACGGATCTCGAGAATCAGGCGTTCACTGGCACGATCAAAATCGTCCTTTAAGCCCATTCTTTGTGTAATTTTAAGCAATAAATCGGCTGTCGATAAATTCAGATCTTCCGGTGCCAAGCGATAACGTTCCAGTAGCAACTGGGGATTGGTTGCCTTAAAGTGATCCAAAGCGTACAAGGCAACGTCGTCCGCGTGGTAAATCGAATCCTTAATCGCACCGGTTAAGGCCAATTTTTTTCCAACCAAGGGATCCTCAAACTTGGGCCACAAAATTCCTGGCGTATCCAGTAACTCCATATTTTTACCGGCCTTCAACCACTGCTGCTTCTTCGTCACCCCAGGACGATCGCCAGTTTGAGCCACATTCTTTTTAACTAAGCGATTTAGGATCGTTGATTTACCAGCATTGGGGATGCCAATGCAAATAGCCCGAATCGGCTTGTTCTTAATGCCACGCTCATGTTGTCGTTTAATTTTATCGTGTAAGATCTGTTGGGCCATCTTTTCAATTTGCTGAACGCCCTTATTGTGCTGGGAATCCAGCGCAATTGCCGGCAGACCATTGGCCGTAAATTCCTTAATCCAAGCGGCCGATTGCACTGGATCAGCCAAATCAGCCTTATTTAAAATCATTAGGCGTGGTTTTTGCTCGATGATCTTATCCAAAATTGGGTTCCGGGATGAATTCGGCGTTCGCGCGTCAACAATCTCTAAAACAATATCAACCAAGTGCAAGTTCTCTTGAACTTGTTTTTTGGCCTTGGCCATGTGCCCGGGGTACCATTGAATTGTTGCCATAGTGTGTAACTCCTTTTTACCAAGGCCTTAAGCACCCTGGTTTTTTTTGTAAATTAAGTAACTTTTGAGTATCTTTTTCTTTTACCCAATTTATTACCTACTTAATGCAATATCGACTAACTGCCACCACCAATTTATTCTGTATGGCATTTTCAAGTGTATAAATTCCATTATCAATTTTTTCTAAATGTTGAGGGGGGCGCGGCCGGGACTAAAACGTCGCCGAAACCAACTTTTTCACCGCTCCCTGTCCGTCAGAACTGAACAACAAATGTGGCGAAAACTGTAGGAAATGGCGTTTTTCTTCCATGTGAACTCATATTTTTCTTCAAAATACATGTTTTATCCTTTTTGAACCACAAAAGGACAAAATAGGGCTTAATTAGCTTGATCTATTTTACCATCATTATGATTATTTTGCTGTAATTCTCAAATAACCACACTGCTTTTAATGGAAAAATCATTCCTGAACTACGAAATTAATTGACTATAAATCCATCATTATAAATGATTCGTTCAAAAGATTATCTATAAAAACAGGCAACCTTTTAAAATCTTTTCTAACCCAAATAAAGAGTGAATCGGTAGAGTCGTAGATTGTATCCAACTCGATAATTCACTCATAAATCAATAATTAAATTCAGGACGGCTAGTTGAAATGCTAACACAAAGATACTTTAGATAGCGGATTTTTTTAACCGCTACTAGGTCCTTTTTATTCAGGTAGAATTTGAAAATAGGGTATTTTTCTAAATGATGTTCCTCTAGTTTACTTTATTTTCGTATCATCCGCATCAGTCAAATAAGAAATCTTCTTCTGGGCATCTAAATCAGATAACCGCTGCTCAAGACTCTTACGGATTTTAGTGTAAGCATCACTTCCCAACGCTATTCGCAAAGGTCCGGCACCACGATCTACACGATGAATGATTTGCTCGGCCATTTTCCCGGGATCACCAACAATTAATCGTTTCATCCGTTCCGCATCCACAGCGGACACTTGTCCCGTTAAGCGGTTCATAAACTTGCCTACTTGCGTATCCTGATAAGCATCCATGGCCTTTCCAACTGAAGCCTTTTTACCAGCAAAATTAGTTCGAATTCCACCAGGTTCCACAATCAAAACTTTAACGCCAAATGGCTCAACCTCTTTTGATAAGGCCTCAAAGGCACCTTCAATTGCCCATTTTGAGGCACTATAAAGCCCCATTGCCGGTTCTGAATATTCTCCCGCCATACTAGCAATTTGAACGATTTGACCATCGTGCTGGTGACGTAAAAATGGCATGACTGCTCTAGCCACCCGCAACGATCCAAATACATTTACCTGAAATAATCGTTGAATTTGTTCATTGCTCACTTCTTCAACCGCACCATATAGACCGTAAGCGGCATTGTTTAAAATAACATCAATCGACCCAAAATCATTAAATGCTTGCCCGACAACTTCACTAATCTGATCTGGATTTGTTAAATCTAACTGATATTGTCGTAGGTGAGGACCGTAATTCTTTTGGATTTGATCTAAGGCACCCATTTTGCGCACCGTTGCAGCAACTTGGTCACCACGTTCCAATAAACGCTTCACTACTTGTGAGGCTAAACCGCCTGTTGCACCAGTAATAAACCATGTTTTCAAATTAAAATTCCTCCGTTTGTTTAGACTCTTGCCAAATAAGGCCAAGGTGTATAATAGCTCAAATACAGTAACAGTCTAGTGATTGAAACCTTACAATTCAATCAAATAAGGGGCTGCTGTTACAAAAGGAGGAAAATTGTTATGGCTAATCAATCCAATAGTGAACAAACCCAACTCACAAAAGAAAGTCTATTTAATGCTTTAATGCAGTTAATGACTTTTACGGATCTCAATGATCTTTCTATTTCAGCGGTTACCCGTAAGGCGGGGGTCTCGCGGATGGCCTTTTACCGACATTACAATATTTTGGAAGATTTGATCTCCGAACACCTTAACGATATTATGGCCGATTATCAGGCACAGCTTAAAAAAGACAAGATTAATAATTACGAACTAAGCTACACTTTTTTTGTTTGTTTTCGGCCGCACCTGCAATTCATTCTCAATCTCCAACGATCACGATTAACTGGAATATTATTTGATAAATTGGTCAGTTTTGTCGTTTCTTTTTCTGAATCCATCGTTTGTGTCGAAGAATGTCCTGGCGAAGTTACGGATTATAATATTCGCTTTGTAGTTGGTGGCTTTTTCAGTACCCTTCTAGCCTGGAGTCAAACGGGAATGAAAGAAAGTGCTGAACAAATGGCAATGCTTGTCAGCGCTGAACTTGCAAAACATATTTCAGGTATCGTGAATTAATGATATTTCTATAGCGTTCGCGAGCTACGTTAATTCAGCGGAAGGGAAAACAGTTCCAGTACTAATTGTTAAAATTTGAGCAGATAACTTCAATAATGGTCAAACAGCTATAAAGCTATGCTCACTTAAACGATCGTAACCAAAAAAAGAGAACCAATTAAAAGACAATTGATTCTCCAAAAAGCTTAGCCGTAACCAACAAGGCGTTGGCTACTTATTGAAACAGGTTCTCTTTAATTTTTTCTAGATTTCAATTTGATTATTTCCAATCATAATCAGTTTGATCTTGCAGGCCGTTTCCAGTGGCCTTATCAAGCATAATTCGTTGTTCAAAGTGGGCCACATTGCGCTTAGTTTCCTTAACCATATCCGGGTTAACCGAAACGTAGTCAATGCCACTTTGAATTAGGAAGTTTGTGAAATCGGGATATTCTGAAGGCGCTTGACCACAGATTGAAACAGTTTTGCCATCTTTGTGAGCGGTTTCAATTAGGTGCCGAATAGCGCGTTTAACGGCAAGATTTCGTTCATCAAAGAGACTGGCAACCGTATCGTTATTCCGATCGCAGCCCAGAATCAGCATGGTTAGGTCATTTGATCCAATTGAATAGCCATCAATGAATTGGTTGAATTGGTCGGCCAGAATAATATTGGACGGAATTTCTGCCATCATATAGACTTTGAAGTCCGCAGAACGAACTAAGCCTTCATTGTGCATAATTGTGGTGACCTTTTCGGCTTCGGCGACTGTCCGTACAAACGGAATCATGACGTTCAGATTCTTCAGGCCAAATTCATTGCGGACTTTTTTAACCGCCGCTAATTCAAGCTTGAAGGCATTGATGTACTTAGGATCGTAGTAACGCGAAGCTCCACGCCAGCCTAATAAATCGGCAGGTTCATGTGGTTCATATTTCTCGCCACCCTTAAGGTTTCGGTATTCACTTGACTTGAAGTCTGAAAGCCGCAGGATAACAGGTCGCGGGGCCATTGCTCGAACAACTTTGGCAACGCCGTCAGCCAACTGATTGACCACCTTTTCCGGGTGACCTTGATCAATTAAATATAACGGATGTTCGTGAATATAAGTGGTCCAGAGAAATTCTTCCCGCATCAAACCAATCCCATCAGCTGGTAAGGAAGCATACTTATCGGCTAATTCGGGATCGCCGAGATTCATCATGACGCCGGTAGCAGTTGGCGCAAAGGTTTCCGCAACCACCGCTTGAGCAGTTGCCGGTGCGTCGTCTGGCTTGAACATACTGGCAACTTTACCATGATAAACGACCCCGTTTTTAGCATCAACGGTTACCACATCGCCATCTTTAAGGGCATCAGTTGCCGCAAGGTTCTTACTTCTAGTTCCAACGATACAAGGAATCTGCATTTCGCGGGAAACGATCGCCGCGTGGCAAGTCATCCCGCCATTATTGGTAACGATTGCCGCTGCCTTTTTCATAGCCGGAACCCAATCCGGTGAAGTCATTAGTGTCACTAAAACTTCGCCCGATTTGAATTGATCAATATCTTTCGGATCATCAATGACGTGAACCACACCACTGGCTAAACCAGGACTAGCTGGTAAGCCCCGAACGGCAACTTTGGCATCAGCCGCTGCAACTACGTTATCGTCATCAGCAGCAGATTTCTTCTTATTACGCTGTGACCAGACAGTTTCTGGCCGTGCTTGCACGACCCACAGCCGTTTAGTATTAGCATCTAAGGCGTATTCCATATCCATGTAGCAGCCGTAGTGTTGCTCAATTTTCAAAACGTAACCAGCCAACTCAATCACTTGCTTATCCGTCAGTGCTGGCTGCTCCTGTAATTCGGCAGGAACGGCTTGCTCTTTGGTTCCGCCATCGGGAAGTCGAACTAATTCAACCGATTGCTTAATGATGTTTTTCTCAACAATTTTTTTCGATTGTTTGTCGATTACAAAGTGGTCTGGTGTAACCTTGCCTAAAACAATGTACTCGCCTAAACCATAGATGGCGTCGATCACGATCTTAGTGTCATCACCATTGGCAACGTTAACGGAGAACATGACGCCGGATGCCTCAGAAAAGACCATCATCTGAATTGCTGCTGAGAGAGCTACTTTTTCTTGGGGGAAATTTTGTTTGTGGCGGTAATAGGTCGCCCGGTCAGTAAAGAGTGAAGAATAACATTGCTTGACCCGGTCAACAACGTCCGCGGCACCTTTTATGTTTAAATAAGATTCCTGCTGGCCGGCAAACGAAGCATCTGGTAAATCCTCAGCCGTTGCGGAAGAACGAATCGCAACGAATGGATTGTCCTGGCCGACCTTCTTGGCCAGTTCAGCGTACCCTTGTTTGATATCATTCGCCAAATCTTCTGGCATAGTCGCCCCAACAATTAAATTACGAATCTGCTCGCAGGCCACGCGTAGTTCATCCGAATTTTCATAATCTTTGATCCCATCAAGCAAAGCATTAACTTTATCATTTAATCCCGTTTGGTCCATAAAGTAACGATAGGCCCGCGCAGTCGTAGCAAAGCCATATGGCACTGGAATATCCATTGAAGAGGTCATTTCCCCCAGTGACGAAGATTTACCACCTACTAGGTTAACATCCTCACGGTGCAATTCATTAAACCATAAAACATTTGCCGTATCACGACTACTCATGAAATTACCTCCCTGTAATTAATCACTTAAATTTTATTGACCGCAAACATCAGGTTTTTGGTGAAAGCGATTACGTCAATATACTTCATTGTAGTTCAACTTCGCATAAAGGGGAAGTGATAGGCCTATTAGTATCCAAAATGTCCCCAGCAGTACTGTAAGAATCATGAATTGGTTTTAACGAAAGATTCGAATAATTGGGCAAAATACGCCTTTTTACTACTCGATCTAGCAAAATTTTACGCAGTGTAATTTTTTTAGCCAAACAAAAAGCCCTATTTAAAGGGCTTTACGTTAATCGAATTCTGAAACCTTAGCACTATTCAAACAAACTTAACTCAACAGAGTTACAACTTAATGGCTTCAACCACTAAATCACTACATAGGTAATCTCCGTTAAAGTTAGTCGTTATTTTTTCATTTGTGCTAATGCTTTTTCTAGTGGGACATCATTTTGGCTGATTTTCTGAGTCAAGGCAACTTGCATTTTGTCAATTGTGGCTGGATCAAGTTTACCAGTTTGAGGTAATTTGGCAGTGGCTTGGTAAGCTTTCACTGCTTGCTCGGTTTGCGGACTAAAGTAGCCGTTTGCTTCGCCTGGGTTCTGGTCTAAGGCAGTTAGGGCCTTTTGCAGCGTCTTGATATTGGTATTAACGTCACCTTGTTGGTAAGTTTTCTTGCCGTTGACCACTGACAGATAGGCGTAACTTGGATAATCGGCCTTCGTTGTTGGCGTTAGGCCCTTTTTGTTGATCCAATCACCGTTTGGCGTTAACCATTTGGCAATCGTGATTTTGAATTCACTCTTATCCTTAAAGTTAGTGACGTTTTGGACAGTGCCCTTACCGAACGACTTAGTCCCAACTAATGGGTCGTGGGCCGATTGATTTAAAGCGGCCGAGAAGATTTCGGCAGCTGAGGCACTACCGTCATCGATCAAAACGGTAGTTGGCTCAGTAATCTTAAAGCCGCCGTCCTTCTTCTTACTGGCCTTATAAACTTCTGGTTGGCCTGTCCGTGGTTGAACCTTCATGATGGTTTGACCATTTTTCAGGAACATACTAGAAATCTTCAGTGCTTGATCCATTAAGCCGCCAGGGTTGCCCCGAACATCGACAATAAAGGATTTGGCCCCTTCACTCCGTAATTTTTTAACCGCCGTTTTCATTTCTTTAAAGGTTGGGTTAGAGAAAGTCGTGATCTGAATGTAGCCAACAGTTGGTTGTTTCTTGACGATATGGGCGTTAACGGTTTTAACCGGAATGACATCGCGTTTAACGGTGACATTAAAATTATGGTCGCCTCGTTTAATCGTTAATTTGACGTCAGTGCCTTTTTTACCGCGAATTTTGGCGACGGCTTGATTAACCGTCAAACCAGAAGTTGAGTCACCATTAATTGACATAATAACGTCATTGGCCCGTAAGCCCGCTTTTTTGGCCGGACTACCAGCAATCGGCGAAATGATCTGAATGCGACCGCCAGCTTTTTGAACTTCGGCCCCAATTCCTTCAAAATTACCAGAAATTGTGTTGTTAAGATCGCCAGCATCACTGCCAGTTAAGTACTCTGAATATGGGTCGCCTAGGCTACTAATCATGCCGTTAATGGCCCCATTCATTAATTTCTTTTTGCTGACCTTTTTATAATAATTTTGGTCAATCGTTTGGTAAACTGCATTTAGCTTTTCAAAGCCCGCTGGATAACTCCCAGTTGCTGCCTGTTGCGCATTAAAGTGGGCGGTTAACAAAATCACCGTACCAAAAACACCCACGACAAACGCTAATACAACTGAACTAATAAAAATAGGCAGGCGAACCTGCCGTTTACGCTTCTTCTGTGCCATAACTTGCCTCCGCTAACTACAGTGAACTTGCCTGTTCCTGATATCGTTGAAACGCCTCATCGAAGATTGTCATCGTCGGTAAATAACCACCGTTTTCTTCAAGGTATTTGGAAATTTTATCGTAATCCTCTTCTAACTTAGGAAAGCTTTGATCAAAAAAAGCATTTGCCGCAAACTCCGCAACTTCATCATGACTGTTAGGGTTACGTTGCGTCATTAAAAATTGATAGAAACTTTTTCGCATCATTGTCCTCCTTCACTGGTTACCTGGGGCAGATAAACATCTAAATTGATTTTATTATTTGCTAGGTCGATTTTCTTAGCCTTGATCTGCATCCCGTTTTTCATCTTAAACTGATTAAGTCGCAGTTGAATCGTCTCTTTTTTACTATTCAAAACGACCCACTTAGGGAATTTATAACTATTGCCAATGTAATTCATCACAACTTTAATTGGCACGGATAACGCGCCGATTTCCATTCGCTTGGCCTTTAATTGAACATCACCATTTTCCATCACGTACGGATCCAGGTAAATACTAAAGGGCACGCCGTAACCCAATAATTTGAATTTGCCCTTTAAGACGGCCTGATCGCCAAGATCGAAAGTGTATTTAATCTTGGTTTTCTTCAAATAGTGGTTTAAATAATAACCGATAACATCGTTCACTTGGGATTTATTTAAATTAACCGAAAAAGTTGCTTGGCGCTTAATTAATTGTTCATTCGGGGCGGTCTGGGCCGGTGGTTGGGTTATTTTGTGGCCAAAATAGACGCCGGTACCGACGATAATTGCCACTAAGATTATAAAAAGCCATTTCCAAATATTAAAACTAGTTGGCGTTGGCTTCGTCTTTTTTTGTGTTCTTGTTGTCACTATTTTTCTAGCCACTCTTTCTGGTTTTGCTGCATGCTAGTGTATAATTTTTGCGTCATTTTCCGATAGCCCGTCACGTTGGGGTGAAAGTTATCCTCAGTCGAAATTAACGGATTCTTTTTATCGCTACTGCTACTATTACTACTACTGCTGCCACCACTACTGTCCTTAGCTTGTTTCGTTAAAACTGAGCTTTTAGACATTAGATTACAAATATTGACGAAATGACTAGGTTGGCTCTGTTGCAAAACTTGTTGTGACGTTGTATTCCAGCTCACAACGGCATCCTGCATTTTAGTCATTTTAGGGAAATAAACGTAAAAAGGATTGTAGATACTGTACAAAAAGATCGGTGCCTTAGCATTATATTGCCGCACGTGCCCCAGCAAGGTCGTTAAGTGTGCGGTGTAACTTTTTTGCGCCACTTGAATATCCTTTTCGTTAGTATCAAGCATATCCTTTTTGACAACACCCATCAGATCATTACCGCCAACTGTCATCACAATGACATCTGCTTTTTTGAGCGAGGTCTGAATTGCTGCTTGGGATTGCAAGCGGTGATCGATCTGAGTACTCGTATCGCCAGCAACCCCGTAGTTGGCTGTTTTAACCTGAACCTGATCCTTATCCACTAACGAGTGCTTAATCATGCCCACGTACCCGCCAGCCTTGTTCTGATCACCAACACCCTGCGTTAACGAATCACCTAATGCCACCAAATTAATTTGGCTCTTTTTAGCTGGTTGCTTCTTTTTGGTCACCTGGTGGGTCTTTTGCTGCACAGTTTCTGGATAAAAATGGTTAAACCCAAAGTAAACGCCTAGCGCAACAATTCCCAGTACAACTAGTGCAAGCAAGATATCCCGTAATCGCTTCAGGACTTTCAACTTGCCAACTCCTTACAATTTAAAAATAAAAGGGCTACGACAAATAACGTCTACGCCCTTTAAAAATCATTAATCTTCCGTGTAATACATAATGGCAAAAGCGCCTAGCCCGGCATAAGTTGCGATAATCGGACTTGTGTCGCGAACTAAGACAGGAACTTTAGGTAACGCCTTCTCCAAATCGGCTTTAAACCCATTAACTACCTTATCCGCGGCCACGTGGGAAATACCAATTTCCTTGATATTCGGAATTTTTTCCAACTTGGCAATTAATTCGCGCATAAAATTGTTAACGGTCTTCATGCCCCGGCCTTTGGTTCGAACTTGTAGTTCACCATCGACCATCTCAAAGATAACCTTCATATTAAGAATGTTGGAGATCAAACCAGTTACCCGGCTAACCCGACCACCCTTAACAATATTGTCTAAGGTCATAACTGCCATATAAAGTTTAGTACTGCCCTTAACCCGTTCTAAAGCAGCTAAAATCTCGGCCTTGGTTTTTCCTTGTTGGGCCATCCGAGCAGCCGTTAAGACCTGAAAAGCCATCCCGCGATCAGTTTCCCGGGAATCTAGAACGGTAACGTCGCTTTTGCTTAATTGAGCTGCTTGGCGCGCTGTATTAACGGTACCACTAATGGCATCCGTCATATGAAGGGCAATAACCTGACTGCCATCTTCACCCAGCTGATCAAAGAGCTCAATAAATTCGCCAATTGGCGGCTGACTGGTTTTGGGCAAAGCCTTCGCCTGACCCATTAATTCAATAAACTTAGGACGAGTAATTGTCTTACCATCCACGTACACCGTGTCGTCGATCATAACGGACAACGGTATAACAGTGATGTGATTCTGTTCAATTTCTTCTGGTGTGAGTTGAACCGAAGAATCGGTTACAATTTTTATAGTTGCCATGACTTTTATTCAGCCACACTTTCTTACTAAGGTTTTTTAAACCATGCTACAATGAAATTGTGGACATGGTATTTATCTAATATTGACTAGTATAGCAGATTAAATTCTGTTTTTCACTGCTACAGCTAAAAATTAAAGAATGGAGTAACAGTTATGCATGGTACTTTTCAGCAGTCACCATTTTCTCGGCGCTACCTCATCGTCAATGAAGTCCTAAATGCAGTAACTCACGGTATTGGCTTTGTTTTAAGTGTCGTCGGCCTAATTTTTTTGTTGATCAAAGCTAACACAGTTGGTCAAACAATTGCTTACACAATTTACGGCATTACGCTCATGATCCTTTATCTCAGTTCGACTTTATTTCATAGTCTAATTTTTACCCGGGCCAAGCACGTTTTCCAAGTATTTGATCATTGCAGTATCTACTTACTCATCGCCGGATCATACACGCCATATTGCCTAATCGCGTTACACAATACACTGGGTTACGTCTTATGTGCCGTGATTTGGACCTTAGCGATATTTGGCGTTATCTTTAAATCAATTGCCGGCAATAAATTAAATCACTTAACAACCGTCATATACGTGCTAATGGGCTGGGGCTGCCTAGTCGCCATGAAACCACTTTACCAGCACCTAGGCCCAATTGGCTTCTGGCTACTAGTCGCCGGAGGAGTGGCCTTCACCCTAGGCGCAGTCCTCTATAGCTTCCCCAGAATCAAATTCATCCACGTCATCTGGCACCTATTTGTTCTACTAGGAACAGGCTTCATGTACTTTTCGATTTTGTTGTTTGTATAAAAAGCAGAGTGCCTCAAAAGGCGTCTAGCTTCTGAGCATTAGCCTAAATTGACGAATAATTCATGCAATGAATTATTTGGCGATTGTAGCTAAGCGCAGGAAGCTGCCTTTTTAGGCACATTTTAGTCGAGAGTGTTTGATAAAGCGTTCAGATTATGAAGTATAGCCTACTACTCCGCAATGTAGGAGGAATATTAGCGAAGAACGCCAATATTCTTTGATGCTACGGACGTTGACCATTCTTGTGGCGAAAACTAGGGAGCACAGTTATAAAGTCCATAACTGTGTTTCCTCGACTAAGTTCGTCTCAGTCACCGCAAGAAACATGGCAGCCGGGCGAAAAGAGACGCGCAGCGGATCGTTCGACCGGCGTAGCTATACGCAATAATCTGCTTTTTCAAACACGTTTCCGCCAAATTGGCCAGACTAAATCCAATCAAAGCCAATTTTCAAACATAACTTCACCTACAACAAACAATCCAAAAAACACAAACGCGAAATAGACGACCAATTTCGGCCTCCATTTCGCGTTTTTTAACATACTTTTTAAATAACTTTTACATTATTTTTCAATCAACCAAACTAATTCTACCTTCGCGGCAAGCCTTAGCTCTTCCGTTGGTAAGTCGCAAACGTATACGGGTACTTGTTGTCCTGATCAACTTTGCCATCAAAATGGTCGATCATTTCAAAAGCTTTCCAATTAAGCTCTGGCATGTACGTATCGCCCGAAAAAGCACCATCAATGCGCGTAATGTACAGGCGCTGCACAACATCGGCGAATAAACTGAAAATCTTAGCACCGCCAATAATCATAACTTCTTCATCGTTGTGTAGGTCCGCAAAATCCAAAACGGCCTGCTTACTGTGAAGCACCATAACGCCATCAGGGACGGTCAATTCTTTTTTTCGCGTTAATACAATATTAAGTCGATTAGGCAGTGCCTGTTCCATTCCGACAAAAGTTTTGCGCCCCATAATGACTGGCTTACCCATAGTAACATCCTTAAAATGTTTCAAATCGGCAGGTAAATGCCAGGGCAAAGCACCCTTTGCGCCAATCAAGTGATTCTTATCTTCAGCCCACATATAAGCTAACATTTGCTCACCTCATTACACCGCAACTGGCGCTTTAATGGCCGGCTGCGGATCATAGTTCGTTACCTTAATATCGCTGACGTCAAAGTCGAAAATACTTTGCTTGTCAGGATTTAAGACTAACGTTGGTGCTGGTCGGACTTCCCGCCGCAATTGCTCTTCAATTTGGTTGACGTGGTTTTTGTAAATATGAGCGTCGCCTAACGTGTGAATAAATTCACCAGCCTCAAGCCCAGTTTCGTGAGCGATTAAGGCTGTTAACAACGCGTAACTCGCAATGTTAAACGGTACCCCAAGGAAAACATCGCCACTACGTTGGTAAAGCTGACAACTTAATTTACCATCGTTAACGTAAAATTGAAACATAGTGTGGCATGGTGGCAAGGCCATATTGGGAACATCTTCTGGATTCCAGGCCGACACGATCAGGCGCCGAGAATCCGGGGTCTTCTTAATTGCATCAATAACGTTTTTAAGTTGATCAATGGTTGTGCCCTGACTCGTTTTCCAAGCCCGCCACTGTTTACCGTAAATATTACCCAGCTCGCCGTACTGTTTGGCAAAAGCCTCATCAGCTAAAATTCGGTCGTCAAACAAATGCATCTGTTCTTGATATTGCTGATTAAATTCAGGATCGCTCAGGTGCCGGTGGCCAAAATCAGTCATATCAGGGCCCTGGTAATCTTTGCTATTCACGTAACGCTCAAAAGCCCATTCATCCCAAATATGATTCTTGTGCTGTAACAAATAACGAATGTTACTGTCGCCCTTAATGAACCAGAGCAATTCACTTTTAATGAGACCGAAAGGCACCTTTTTAGTTGTTAATAAAGGAAATCCTTGGCTTAAATCAAAACGCATTTGGTAGCCAAAAATACTGTAAGTCCCAGTATTGGTCCGATCGTCCTTATAGTGACCATCCTTCAAAATTTTACGAGCTAGGTTTAAATATTCCTCTTCCAAGTTCATTGCACCGCCTTAGTTTGCGTACTGGCTCAAATAATCCCACCGTTGCATTTTTTCTTCAATCTGTTGATTTAACTCATCCACTGACTGTTGTTGTTCCGCTAACTTACCATAATCGGCCCCATTGTTGGCCATTTCTTTCTGAACTTGTTCGAGTTGTTGCTCAAGTCCATCAATTGTGGCTTCAATGGTTGCCCACTCTTTCTTTTCATTATAAGTTAATTTAACTTTTTTTGCCTGTTCCGTGCTTTGTGTTTTTTGTGCTGGGGCCGCCTTAGGAGCAGTTTGCTTTGGTTTAGCGGCTTCTTTTAAGTAATCCGATAGCTGGCCGGTGAAACGTTCAATCTCACCACTGCCATCAAAGATCAACAATTCATCCGCAACGTGATCAAGAAAATAACGATCATGTGAAACTGTGATAACAGCACCATTAAAGGTTTTTAGATAATTTTCAAGCACCGTCAATGTGCCAATATCAAGGTTATTCGTTGGTTCATCGAGTAATAAAACGTTCGGTTGCGTCATTAAAATTTTCAGTAAATACAGGCGGCGTTTTTCACCACCAGATAGCTTGCGAATCAGTGTGCCGTGCATAAATCGTGGAAAAAGAAACTGTTCTAATAATTGCGTCACACTCACCGTATCGCCATTTTTATTAACGACCTGTTCACCGACTTCTTGCAAATAAGTAATTAAGCGTTTATCTGGATCCATCGGTTCTGTAATCTGCGTATAAAAACCAATTTTGACCGTTTCACCGAGAATCAAGGTGCCACTAGTTAAAGGTAACTTGCCCGTCAAAGCGTTTAGGAAGGTTGTCTTACCGGCACCATTTTCACCGGTAATTCCCAAGCGGGCGCCACCTTGAATCATGAGGTCGAAGTTTTTCATAATCACGTGGTCGTGAAAAGTCAGACTTGCATCCTTAAGTTGCAACACCTTTTTGCCCAAACGTTGCTGGCCCAGGTTGATATCAACATCATCTTGGCTATTCGTGCCACCACTGACCGATTCCTTCAGGTCATTAAAGCGATTAATGCGGGCCTGCTGTTTCGTAGAACGTGCCTTGGCGCCAGCGTGCATCC
Organism: Loigolactobacillus backii; assembly: GCF_003946275.1. Classification (GTDB taxonomy): domain Bacteria; phylum Bacillota; class Bacilli; order Lactobacillales; family Lactobacillaceae; genus Loigolactobacillus; species Loigolactobacillus backii. The sequence goes on along the minus strand of NZ_RHNQ01000017.1, from coordinate 5,985 downwards.
AATCTAATTCTTTTTTATAAAGTTTCTTCTGCTTAGCGGCTTGTTCACTTTCAGTCGCATCCCGCTTCACTTTTTGCCCTAAGTAGCTTTCATAGTTGCCGGTGTAAGCCTCCAGTTTACCAAAAGAAAGCTCATAAATCTGATTAGTCACCCGATCAAGAAAATAACGATCATGGGTTACGACCAACAAAGCACCCTTGTAACTACTTAAATAAGACTCCAACCAGGCAATTGACTCAAAGTCCAAATGATTGGTAGGTTCGTCAAGGATTAATAGATCCGGCGCCTCAATCAATACCTGCGCCAAACCGACCCGCTTTTTTTGCCCACCGGATAGCGTCCCAATCTTCTGATTGAGATCGGTAATCTTAAGCTGATTTAAAATTGATTTAATTTGCGTATCCGCCGTCCAAGCGTCATCACGGTTCATCGCCTGTTCGGCCTTAGTGTAACGGTCCTGCACTTTTTCATTAGTGGCCTGTTCCCCTAATTGTTGCAGCGCACCTTCGTATTCTTGAATCGTTTTAAAAATCGGGTTATCCCCGGCAAAAACAGCGGCCATGATTGACAACTCATCATTTAATTGTGGTATCTGTTGCAAATAACTAATTCGGTACTGTTTCGGCGTCACCACAGACCCCGCATCATAGCTGTCCAAACCAGTAATTGCGTTCAGTAAAGTGGTTTTCCCCGTTCCGTTAGTTCCAATTAAACCGATACGGTCGCCTTCCTTAATCATAAACGAAATATGATCAAACAGCGTTTTTTCACCATAAATTTTGGTCAGATCTTCTACTGCTAAAGTTTGCATACATTTTCTCCCCAACTATATTCACAGTCCATCATACTATAAAAACAGAGTGTTTGGAAAAGCGTTCAGGTTCTGAGGATTGGCCTAAACAGACGAATCACCTTTGAAAAAGGTGATTTGGCTGTTGTAGCCAACCGCAGGAACCTGCTTTTCCAAACACGTTTCCGCCAATTAAACGGCTATCAGTAATAGCATTTAACCGCTGTAACCACGCTCTTCAACTACATTCCAGTCACAGTAAGCTATTTGCAAAAAAACATTTATTAACCAATGATAAAAATAAAACAGCAGTTAACGCAATCTGCTGTTTTACCATCTAAAGAATCAATTTTAACATCTTTACTCAACTAAATTGGTTAGAAAAATCACTAATTAAGGCTATTTTCCAAACACGCCTTAGTTTAGAAGTTCTTTTGCCGCCGCCAACAAGCTAGCTTTATCATTAGCTAACTGGTTTTCCACCACTTGCCGTTCCAGTTTGGCCAAGATATCGCCTAATAACGGACCTGGTTTAACCCCAGCCTGTTGAATTAAATTGGCGCCGTTAACGGCTAATTCGTGCTTGTCGTGAATTGCTAAGGACGAATAGACCGTCGTCAACGTTGCCGGAGTCTGGCCGGCACCCAGCAAAGTGGCAACTTCATTAACGGACAATAAATTATCGCGACCAGCAGCATATAAATCCCAGTTAGTTATGTGATCGGCCAAAAATTTTGCCAGCAAAGTGACGTTGTTGCCAACGTTGTTCACTAATTCGTTAGACGATTTCCACTGCTTTAATAGCTGCCGCGTTGCCGTTGTGTCCAAACCTAATTCATAGGCAATCAGTAGCCAGACACTCTTTTCGCGGACTAGACGACTATCCGGTAAGTCGGCAATTCGTAATAGATTGGCGCCGGCGGAACGAAAACCGGGGCATTTTTGGTAGAGGTCAGTTTCGACAAAAGTTTTCAAACCAGCCGCCCGATTTTGGCCCAATAATAGTTTGACAAATTCTTCGTGAATTCGTTCCACCGCAATCTTGGCCAACAAGTCATGTTCTTTAGCGATTGCCGCTTCAGTCAACGGTTCAAGCTCAAAATTTAACTGACTTTGAAAACGCACTGCGCGCATCATGCGTAAGGCGTCTTCATGAAAACGCTCCTCAGGAATACCGACTGCCCGAATCAAACCGTGTTTCAAATCCGTCAGGCCATCAAATAAATCAATGATCGTGCCATCGTGGCGCAAAGCTAAGGCGTTAATCGTGAAATCCCGGCGTTTTAAATCTTCATCTAAAGAACGGACAAAGGTAACGTGATCAGGCCGGCGAAAATCCTGGTAAGTGGATTCCGTGCGAAAGGTTGTCACCTCATAGGCATTGTCCTTTTCCATCACTGTGACCGTGCCGTGCTGAATGCCCGTATCAATCGTTCGCCGGAAAATAGCCTTCACTTCGGCCGGGTAGGCGCTGGTGGCAATATCAACATCGTGAATTTTTTTATTACCTAAAATGGCGTCACGAACACTACCGCCAACGAAATAAGCCGCATAACCGGCCTGTTCAATTGCCTGAATAATCGGTATTGCTTGGGTGAATTCTTCGGGAATGGTGCTTAATTTCATAGTAGATACTCTAATCCATCAAATAATTCGTGGTGGTCGGTTACCTTACGACAAGCTAACGCAACGCCAGTCATGAAGGAAGCACGATCATAGGTATCCTGCCGAATCGTCAAGCCTTCACCGACAGCGCCAAACTGAACCTGTTGGTGGGCAATTAAACCAGGAAGGCGAACACTATGAATGCGCATGCCGTGGTAGTTAGCACCCCGCGCACCAGGTAAGGATTCAGTTTCATCAGGATTACCTTGTGGCTTGTCGCCCCGCTCTTTTTGCATCATTTCAGCCGTCTTTAAAGCCGTGCCACTTGGGGCATCTAATTTATTATCGTGGTGCATTTCAATAATTTCAACATCAGGGAAGTATTTGGCTGCCTGCTTAGCAAACTGCATCATTAAAACGGCACTTAAGCCAAAGTTAGGTGCGATTAGGCCACCAACTTGGCGCTTTTTGGCAATGGCCTGTAACTGTTTAACATCGTCATCGGTGAAGCCAGTCGTGCCCACAACTGGTGAAATATCGTGTTCAAGGGCAAACTTAGTGTTTTTAACGGCAGCTGCGGGAACGGTGAAATCAATCCAAATCTCGGGCTTAACGCTAAGAATAGCTTCGCGTTCAGTAAAAACTGGCACGTCAACGTTATTAAAAGTGGCATCCCCAGCGAGACTTGTCTCCGTTGCTCGTGGATCATAAACCCCAACTAAGTCAAAATCTTCATTATCTAAAACCATCTTTGCTGCGGTAGAGCCCATGCGCCCTTTAAAACCAGCGACAACAATTTTCTTCAAACCGATCACCCTTTTCTTCAAGATACTTCTATAGTAACAAAATTTACTTTCTAATAAAACGGGTAAAGTTAGCTTAATTCGGTATAATGCAATTGAGGGCTACTTTGGAGGCGGTTATTTGGAAAATACACGGATTAGACTACAAGACTTATTGCTCATCACTTTAGGCTGTGCACTCTACGCACTAGGCCTCGTCAGCATTAACATTGCCAGTCACTTGGCCGAGGGTGGCATTACCGGGATCACTTTAATTTTGCGTTACTGGTTCCAAATTAATCCCGCCTACTCAAGCCTGGTGCTTAACATTCCGTTAATTTTTATCGGTTATAAATATTTAGGTCGCCACGCTTTAATTCTAACCATTTACGGAACCGTCATGTTATCCGTCTTCTTGTGGATTTGGCAACGACTGCCCGTTCAACTCAACCTGCACCACGACCTCTTCATTGCTGGTGTCATGGCCGGGCTTTGCGGCGGTTTCGGCAGCGGCTTAATCTACCGTTCCGGCGGCACAACTGGTGGCAGTGACGTGATTGCTAAAATTATCGAGCGTAACCGCGGCGTTTCCATGGGCCGCACAATGCTGATCTTTGACACCGTTGTTTTACTATTATCCTTAAGCTACCTAGATATTCGCCACATGATGTACACCCTGCTGGCCTCATTCATTTTCTCCCAAGTCGTTGATTTCACCCAACAAGGAGCGTACGCGGCCAAAGGTGTCCTAATCATCAGTGAAAATTATCAAGCAATCTCCAGCGATCTCATGGAACAACTTGAACGCGGCGTTAGCTTTCTCAATGGTACCGGCGGCTTCCAAAATCAACAAAAACAAATCATTTATTGCGTGGTCGCACCAAATGAAATCGCCGCCGTCAAACGAATTATTGCCTATCGTGATCCGCAAGCCTTCGTGTCGATCATCAACGTTCACGAGGCAATTGGTGAGGGCTTTACTTATAAACGCAAGGGACGATCGTTTTTTTAGGGATGGGTTGGCGCATGTTGGAAAAACAACGTCTACTGCTTATTCAAGCACGTTTAAATCAGTCAATAAAAGGTTGGTCACACTAATTTTCAACGACAGTTAGGACCAAAATGAATAGAAATCAAAAACTGAGCAGCATGTCTAATTTGCGGACATGCTGCTCAGTTTTTAGTTTATAACCTAATTAATTATTTCAAATAATCCGCTGCTTGGTCACCTGCTTGCCGACCAAACACGATGATATCTGCAACTGAGTTCCCACCAATTCGATTATTGCCGTGCAAACCACCAGCAACCTCACCAGCAGCGTACAAACCAGGAATTGCCTTGCCGGACTTCTTGAGCACTTGCGTCTTAGTGTTAATCTTCACGCCACCCATTGTGTAATGAATACCAGGCGCAACTGGAATCGCGTAGTAAGGTCCCTGATTCAACTGATGATCCATACCAGTTGTTCGCTGGAACTGCGTATCTTTCTTATTAGCAACAGCCTGATTCCAAGTTGTCACAGTTTTTTGTAATTCAGCGGCTGGGACGTTGATTTCCTTAGCCAATTCTTCAACTGTTGCGGCCTTCTTAGTGAAGCCCTTCTTTTCGTACTCATCAATCGCTGAAGAACGTTGCTTTACACCGGCGTCAAATAAAACGTAGGCCATCTTCCCGGATTGCTTGTTAATTGCGGCCGAAACCTTGTCCCGGGTAGACATATCATTTGTGAAACGATCACCTTGTTTATTAACCAAGATGCCGCCTTCACCACGAGTTGCCTCACCAATTAAATATGGTGGCTTTTGATAAACCGTTGGGTGAATTTGAATTTTATTCATATCAACCGTGTAGCCGCCTAATTTTCTGATCATCTTAATCCCATCACCAGTACTACCAGCTTGATTAGTCGTCACGTATTTCGCTAGATCAGGCCGATATTGTTTGATCATTTTCTTAGAAGCACCAAAACCACCAGTGGTAACAATCACGGCCTTGGAACTAATTGTTTTCGTCTTATCTTGATTCATAACAACTTTGACACCGGAAACTTTGTTATTCTTTTCGTTAATTTTAGTCACATCAGCATTTACGAATACTGGAATTTTCTTTTCCTTAACGTTTCGCAGTAAGCCATTGACTAAATACTGCCCGACCGCTGAACCATCATGTGGTCGGTGTGTTCGTTTAACACTCATCCCACCAGAAATAGTTAGTTTATCAAGCTTCATGCCCATACTATCTAACCAATCAATCGCGGACGCTGAGTGATTTACCATATAATGCAAAAGTGCCTTATTATTCGTGTATTGGCCGCCCTTAAGCGTTTCTTCGTAAAATTGTTTATTGCTATCCTTGACACCATTTGCCTTTTCAACTTTGGTCTCTGAAGCGTTCATTCCCGATGAAGCCTTCAGCGTATTGCCACCAGCAACTGGCATTTTCTCCAAAATAACTGGGTTCAAGCCCTTCTGCTTGGCAGACAAAGCGGCCGCCATCCCAGCACCACCGGCCCCAACAATAACAACATCGTACTTACCCTTCAAATCCTTGTCTGGCGTGTACTTTGCCTTCGACGCCGATGTCGTTACATCCGTCTTACTGGCAGCACTAACCCCACTGACCAGACCCAATGAACTAGAAACGAGCAACAACGCAGACGCAAAAACAGTAAATAACTTCCCTTGCTTCACAACATAGCCCTCCTCTTTTTATCCTACATTAGATATTGTACTGAAACTTGAAAGCTAATAATCACGCCAAAGGCGTGTGGTTATTGGCTTTTTTGGCAAAAAAATAAACGCAAGCTC